>JAJPXW010000179.1 GCA_021205255.1 Burkholderiales bacterium | reverse complement strand
GCTTCTAAAGTCAACACTAACATAAGGGAATTGGAAGGAGCCCTTAATACAGTTCTAGTAAACGCACAGGCCAAGCATGAGGAAGTTACGCTTGAAATAGCAAAAGAAGCCCTGCGTAGCATGAGTTCTCCTGGTGTCATTTCCATAGAAGGCATACAAAAGGTCACTGCGGAGTTCTACGACATCAACCTTAAGGAAATGTTCTCCAAGAGCCGAAAAGCCAATATTGTCCTCCCGCGAAGCATTGCTATGTATTTAGCTAAGGAACTAACTCAGAAATCACTAATAGATATTGGTCAGGCTTTTGGTGGAAGAGACCATACTACGGTTCTTCATGCAGTCAAGAAGATAGGAAAGGATCGCACAGGCGATGCTGAACTAAACCGCGCTCTTCATTTAATTGAACAATCGTTGAAGAACTGGCAATAAAAATTTATTTATCAAGAATCAAGAGGAAATTGAGATGAGCGAACCTTTTATTAAAACTTCAAATAAAGATCTTCTAGATCCTGTCCAGATAACAGCTGGAGTCATTGAGAAAAAGCAACCCTTACCAATCCTAGCCAATATACTGATTCGCAAAGATGGCGTAAATGTTACTTTTTTAGGTTCCGACAATCAGATTTTCGTCAAGGCAAAGACTGTCATTGGTTCTGGGGAAGGGCAATTTGCGACAACTTTGTCAGCTAAGAAATTGACGGATATTCTGAAAACTTTTGATCCTAGCGACGAGGTATCACTTTCACAAGACAAATCAAGAATCAAACTCGTTTGTGGCAAGAGCAAATTTGAACTTCAACCACTTCCCGCTGAGAACTATCCGGAAATTGTCGAAGACGAGACATTCAATCTCGCTTTTTCAATGCCTTGTTCCCGCTTCAAAGACATGCTAAACAAGGTTCAATTTGCAACGGATGTCAATGGCCAGCGCTATTTTCTCAATGGAATTTTGCTAGATGTCCAGGAAAACAATGTGGTCGCAGTTGCTACAGACGGCCACCGTATGTCCTACTTCAAAGTAGATTTGGAGGAACCTTGCAAAAATCCAACTCAAGCCATTATTCTGAAGAAGACTAGCAAGGAACTATTACGTCTTGTGCCTGATAGCGATGAAATCCTTCATGTTCATTTATCGGATAACAAGATTAAAGTTACATTCAAGCTAATTGAAGTTATTTCAAACTTGATTGAAGGCAAATATCCAGATTACAAGCGTGTTATTCCACCTAATAATTCGAAAGTATTTACTGTCACCCACAAAGATTTAAAGAAGAGCCTTAAAAAAGTGAAGATTCTTACGACCGATCAAGTAAAGAATGTCTGTTGGAATCTGAAACCTGGGTCTTTGTCTTTCAAAGTTACCAATACCGACATGGAAGAGGCAGAGGATGAGATTTCCATTGATTACAACGGTGAAGCTCTTGAAATCTATTTCAATGTGGATTTCTTTCTGGAAATGCTAGAAGCCATAGAAGCCGATAGCTTTAAGATAGCCTTAGAAACATCCATGTCCTCCAGCCTTGTCCAAATTACGGATAACGACAATTACAAATACGTGGTTATGCCCGTAAGAATGTAAATTAGAAAAATACAGTAGGTTATGAGCGAAGAAGAAAATAAGGAAGTCCAAGAATTGCCTGAAGTTCAAGAAACTCCGAATGTTCTTGAATCGCCAGAGATAATAGATGCTGTGGACGAAACCCATCCGGAAGGTTCCTATGAGGAAGACGCTATCCAAGTATTAGAAGGGCTGGAAGCAGTCAGAAAAAGACCGGGTATGTACATAGGAGACACTTCCGATGGAACAGGACTTCATCATTTGGTTTTTGAAGTTGTAGACAATTCTATCGACGAGGCACTGGCCGGTTTTGCAAATTCTGTTTCTGTGACGATCGGTCAAAACAATTCAATTACTGTCATCGACAATGGCCGTGGTATTCCTACGGCCGTTAAGATGGATGACAAGCATGAGCCTAAGAGAAGTGCAGCTGAAATAGCCTTAACTGAATTACATGCTGGCGGTAAGTTTGATCAGAATAGTTATAAGGTCTCAGGTGGCCTACACGGTGTCGGCGTATCTTGCGTAAATGCACTTTCTAGCAAGCTACGGTTAATTGTTCGCAGGGATGGTGCAGAAAGATATTTAGATTTTGAAAAGGGTGTTCTCCAAAACCGACTCACTGAAACCGTAGAGTCTCCTAATGGACCAGTTGTCGTCTCCCCAATGCACGATGCTGGAGAGACAAATAAAAGAGGAACCGAAGTTCAGTTCCTGCCGGACCAGGAGATTTTTGGAAGTATTAATTTTTCCTACGATGTCCTTTCTACGCGTCTGCGTGAGCTTTCGTTCCTGAATAATGGAGTCAAGATTACTTTAACTGACCAACGTGCAGGAAAGGAAGAGATTTTTGAATATAAAGGCGGTGTGCAGGGCTTCGTGGATTTCATTAATGAAAACAAAACCAAGATCCATGAAAAGCCTTTCTATATAAATAAGGCGGTGGAAATAAAGCCTGGAGAAGTCATTAACGTTGAAGTCTCCATGCAATGGACCGATACTTATTCGGAAAGTTTTCTAGCCTACACCAACAATATTCATCAAAAAGATGGTGGAACGCATGTAAATGGGCTTAGGAACGCAATGACAAGCGTTCTGAAAAACTACATTAACGAAAACGGTCTGGCCAAGAAAGAAAAGGGTTATGAATTATCAGGTGAAGATACGCGCGAAGGGTTGACTTGCGTCCTATCAGTAAAGATGCCTGAGCCTAAGTTCAGCTCTCAGACCAAAGATAAGCTCGTTTCTTCAGAAGCACGTCCGGCCGTTGAACAAATTGTCCGTGCCGGATTAGAGGCCTATCTACAGGAAAATACGATAGACGACAAAATAATCTGTCAAAAGATTATTGATTCAGGTAGAGCGCGAGATGCAGCCCGTAGGGCGCGTGAAAACACACGAAGAAAAGGGATTTTGAATACAGCTGGACTTCCAGGCAAGCTAGCTGACTGTTCAGAACGAGATCGTAGTCTTTGTGAAGTTTTCCTCGTTGAGGGAGATTCCGCTGGAGGTTCCGCCAAGCAGGGACGAAATAGGAAATATCAAGCCATCCTTCCTTTAAGAGGCAAGGTTCTTAATGTAGAAAAGGCTAGATCTGAGAAGCTACTCACTAGCGATGCAATAGCTACATTAATCAGTGCGCTCGGAACTGGCATTGGCGAGGAATTCAAACTAGATGACCTTCGCTATAACCGTGTCATTATTATGACGGATGCGGATGTAGACGGAGCCCATATTCGTACTCTTCTTCTTACTTTGTTCTATCGCCATGTTCCGCAGTTAATTGAGAAAGGCCATATATTCATTGCCCAGCCACCCCTCTATAAGCTGACATTTAAAGGCAACCAAAAAGGAATTGTTCCAGAAGACGCTGGTGGCGTAACTAGGAAATCCGGTAATCAAACTGTCCATTACATCCAGGACGAGAAAAAGCTTTATCTTTTCTTGGCTGAATTAGGTATTAAATCTACAACTCTCTACGTCTCCAAGGAAGCGTTTGAGAAAAATGAACCTATAGAAGGAAAGGAGTTTAGAGAACTATTCGTAAAGTACAAAGATGCGGAGACAATTATCAGCCAGTTCTCTAGATTCATAGAGCCGGCAGCTTTAGAGGCAATTGCAGAAGGCGCAAGAATAGACTTTTCCAATGAAGACACTATTGCAATGTCAGTTAAGGAATTGCAAGAGGGGATTTTTGATAAGTCCATCACCGTCAGCGCTGAAAAGGAACCTGATGGGACTCCTAGTATTGTGATTCGCAAACTACACTACGGAAATATCGTTGAATCGAAAATTCTTCCTTCCTTTGTCTCAACTGATAACTACTACAACTTGCTTGATAATTCCCATGCCTTTAGAGGATTAATTAAGGAAGGCGCATGCTTAGTCATCAAGAAAGGCAGTACTTCCACCACTGTACCCGTCAAAAGTTTCAGCGATGTCCTGAAATCAGTGAGGACAGAAATGGAAAAACAGGTCAACTTGCAAAGATTCAAAGGCCTAGGAGAAATGGATGCCGATGAATTTCGTGTCACGACTTTGCTACCAGGAAATCGCAAATTACTAAAAGTTGAGATCAAGGACGCTATCGCAGCTGATCAGACCTTCACTAAATTGATGGGAGACGAAGTCGAACCTAGACGCAAGTTCATAGAAGACAATGCATTGATGGCTGGTAATATCGATACGTAAACTTCAAGAAAGCCTCTAAAAATCCGAAGCTCAAAGCTTCGGATTTTTTATAGCATCTCATGCAGTAGGCGTCGTAGGTTTAGAAGATTTTGAAGACGTCGCAGGTGACTCAGATGCAGCAGGTGTTGCGGTAGTTGCAGGCGATCCTGACGTAGCAGGTATCGTAGACGCTACAGAAGTCCCAGATGTCACAGGAGCTTCAGGTGTAGTAGGAGTTGCGACTGGCAAAGGCTGAGTAGGAATCGTAGATGTTGCAGCCATCTCTTGTTTAGTAGGTACCATCGGTGTTCCAGTTGCTACCTTTTCATCAGGCCATCTGGATGGAACTGTCACTAAATACAAAAGTAAAAATATATATAG
>JAJPXW010000304.1 GCA_021205255.1 Burkholderiales bacterium | reverse complement strand
TTCCCGAGGGCTACTACAGCCTTGAGCTAGCCACTAATCATTACTCATTAGTTTGCGGTATTGAACACCCTCTAGTTAAGGTAGAGAAGAGTTATGCCAACGGCATACCAGACGATGAAATCGCCAAGTACAGTTTTATTGACGTTTTTCTCGATAGGACATTACTTGGTGCTTCAACTTTAAGGCAATGGGTTGCACCTGCATGGTCAAGCTTTAAACGGTGCCTTATTACATCCTACTTTTTGCCTTGTGTTCCAATGCTGGAGAAAAGTAAGCTAGTGAGTATCTTGCCTGCTTACACCGCAAAGCTTCTGGAAGAAAGATATAGGATCAAGACACTTAGAACTCAAACTAAACTTTTGACTAACAAGCCACGTTTAATCTGGCATGAAGTCACCAACTCCGATCCATTAAGACAATGGATTCGAAGCATGATTAAAAGCAACATTGCCAAAGGTAACCCTTTGCCATAGAAATCAAACTTGGATTTGGTCTTTCCTTGAATGTTAGCTATGTCATCCAACAACTAGATGCGGCAAAAGATTTTCGAAAACTAAAAGTTTGAGATGACCGGTTCTGCTTACTCAAGAGGACTTACACAACTTCGGAGCGAGTCGTAGGGAAGAGAAAGAAATTTACATGTTGTCTAGTCTCCCCTCCAATCCTTTGAAGGGCGTCAGTCCAAAAGTCTTCAAACAAAAACCTAGTGACTGCAGCCCACAGAATTGCCACAAGGGGACTTAACCAAGAAACCAAAGCCGAAGACCAATTCAGATCTTCGGCTTTGGTTAAAGGAGAAAGTAATTTTTTGATTACAGAAGGGTATTTTACATTACACGGCTTCTATATTCGTCTGTCCTAGTGTCTATCTCTATCTTGTCACCGGTATTGACGAAAGCTGGTACTTGAACAATATGACCAGTTGCGAGCTTGGCTGGTTTCATAACCTTACCTGATGTATCACCCTTAACTGCTGGCTCCGTATAGATGACTTCCCGGACAAGAATGGTTGGAAGTTCGATTGAAATGGCTTTGTCGTTATAGAAAACTGCATTTGCAGTCATGCCTTCCTCTAAATATTTAAGAGCGTCGGCCATAACTTCCGCTTCTATTTCAATCTGATTGTATTCGTCATCCATCCAGACATAATGAGGATCCATGAAGTAGGAGTAGCTAACTTCCTTCTTGTCCAAAATAACATCGTCGAAACGATCGTCTGCGCGGTAGACGGTTTCAGTACCTGCGTTGCTCAAAAGATTTTTCATCTTGAGCTTAACAGTAGAAGCGCCGCGCCCTCCTTTCTGATATTCGCTCTTCAGTATCACCATCGGTGTATCGCCGATCATGACAACATTTCCAACTCTAAGTTCCTGTGCTGTTTTCATAATACAAAACCAAATGAAATTGTTGATTTTTTCTGCACCGCGGCAGATTTCCAAAGTTCAATCGGGAGATTTTATCTTTTCTTCTATGAAGTTGCACAAGTTTATGGTTAAAGACTGCAAAGAAAATAGATGGTTTCTCCAAGTTTCTGCCCATTTTTCTAGAACTGACAGGTTATTGCGCCACTTTGCCCATAATGGAACAAATTCGGGAAGTCCTTGATTCCATGAAAAATTAATACTCTCCCAAAGGTTTCCAATAGAGTCGTCAGGTTCGAATTTCCTATATTTTTCGCAAAAAGCTTTTAGTTTTCCTAAATGAATTGATTGTTCCTGGGCATATGGGGTCCAAATAAACGGGACAGCCGATAATTGCGCCCTCGTAAAAGAGTCCTCGCCTCTAACAATTAAGGTATTGCAACTCCAAAGTAATTCATCGAAATGGCTTTGCGCAATCATAGGAAGCCTAACGACTTTAATAGAAGTGCTCACTTCAACTAATAGTTTTTCCAATTCATCGGAAGCTTTGCCAGCGGCAAGCAATAATTGCACAGGACGTCCATCCGCTATTAACGCATCCTTTAGCAAATTAAGATGAGAGTAGGGATAGCAAAATACAAAAAAGTTGAATTCGCTCCCGGGATCGGCATTTAGCGATAGTAGGAATTTTTCCTTGTCTTTTTCAAAATCCTTTTGACGGCCTATTAGATCATTTTCTATGATCATTCCTCCTGTTCTTTTCGTTACGCCTGGATAAAAGAAGAATTTTTCATATCCAAGTTGTGGATGTAAAGATGGTAGGCAATGGAATCCTTCAATCCAATCTTCGGCTGACAGGTATTCCAAATTGATCCATACAGGCTTTAAAGGGCTTCTGGCAATTTTCTTTTCAAAGCTCTCAGGAATCCGGCACCCAAACGTTTCAATAACGATTTGCGAAGGCTCTGCCTTCTGTGAGTGGTCCCACATTTCAATTTCAATTCCGTCAACATTTTGAGATGCAAGATGGGGACTCACGGAAGGAACCAATTCCGATAAAGTCTGAAGATTATTAATAAAAAGCCTTATCGACCATCCGCGGGACTTTACTAAATCTCTAGATAGCCTCCAACAAATTCCAGCATCACCGTAATTGTCAATTACATCGCAGAAAATGTCACATGTATAGGTTGGCATTGACATTCACAAAACCTTAAGAAGAGTCGGAGATAGAAAGAAGTGGATTGTATCTGTCCCGCATTAGAAAGAAAAAAGGGGAGGAGTTTTCAGAATTAGTAACTATCTAATTGTTGCACTGCTACTCTTTAGTCGAGGATTTGATTTAGGTCTTATAGTTGCAGGTCATTTCTTAGAAGTTAAGAACATCGAGGGAATGGGGCGCTGAAAGGCGCTGAAATAGTGCGTTTTGGACTATTGAAAGTCCGTATAAGTAGGATTTGTGCTATTAATGACGAGCCTCATAAACGAATTGAATTATGGAAGAGCAGAAAGACAAAGAGCAGAAAGACATTAAGTTAGTAGTTGCGGAAGACGATAAGCCCGCAAAAAAGTTTGAGCCTAAGGAATTCCTTAAAACTCTGCCTAATCTGCCCGGCGTGTATAGGTATTTCGATTCGTCAGGTCGACTTCTCTACGTTGGGAAAGCCCGTGATCTTAAAAGGAGAGTCTCTAGTTATTTCCAAAAAACACTTCCGCCTCGCACCCGGATGATGGTTGACATGATCGCCAATGCGGAAATTACAGTAGTCAATAGCGAGGCGCAGGCTTTAATTCTTGAAGCTAACCTAATTAAAACCCAGAATCCTCTATTCAATATCGTTTTCCGTGATGACGCTTCCTATCCCTACTTAAAGTTCAGTGCGGGGAAATATCCAAGGCTTTCCTACTTCAGAGGAAATTTCGACAAGGCCAGTACTTTTTTCGGACCCTTCCCAAACGCCAATGCGGCTAAAGAGACTTTAGGTTTGGTTCAAAAGGTTTTCAAGATCAGGACTTGTGAAAACTCCGTCTTCAATAATCGGTCTAGACCCTGTCTGCTCTACCAAATTCAGCGTTGCTGCGGTGCCTGTTGTGGACTAGTAACGCCAGAGGAGTACAAGGAAACTGTTGATTTAGTCAAAACTTTCCTGAAAGGTCGCAGCGATGTTATTCAGGAAGGTCTTACTAGAAAGATGGAGGCCTATGCCAAAGCTCTCGAATTTGAGAAGGCAGCCGTTGTCCGTGACATGCTCACTTCCGTTTCATCAGTAGTGCAGCAACAGATTATGGAAGCGACTCCAGATGCAAATGCAGACATCATTGCCGTTGCAATTGAAGGCGGAGAAGTCTGCGTCAATCTTGCTATGGTTCGTGGAGGACGCCATCTTGGCGACCGTGCAGTTTTTCCAAAGATTGGAAAGGATACCGATATTCCAACTGAGGAGGAAGTCCTGGAAGCATTTATTTCGCAGCATTACCAGACGATGGACGTACCACCGGTCGTTATTGCCAAGGTGGAAGACAAAGTCACAGAAATAGAGGACTTGCTTAACAATCTAACAACGCAGAAAACTTCGTTAGTAAGACGACCACAAAATGTTCGAAGAAAGTGGTTGGAGTTAGCGGAATTTAACGCGAAGCTCGCACTTAACAGAAGACTTAGTGAGGAAGGTCACCAAATTGCCAGAATTGAAGCCCTAGTTAAAGCGCTCGGTATCCAGATGGAAGAAGAGGATTTTGGGAACTTTACTGTTGAATGCTTCGATATTAGCCATTCTTCCGGAGAAGCTACACAGGCTTCATGCGTTGTCTTTTCCGGCAATAAGATGGATAGCAGCAAGTACCGTCGTTTCAACATTAACGATGTAGCGCCTGGCGATGACTATGCAGCAATGAAACAAGTGCTGACAAGAAGATATACCCGAGTTGTTAAAGGCGAAATGCAAATGCCAACCGTCGTGCTTGTTGATGGAGGCAAAGGCCAAGTACATATGGCCTGTGAAGTATTTGACGAGCTCGGGTTGGACAAGAAAGTTATTGTTGGGGTAAAGAAAGGAGAAGGTAGAAAAGTCGGTTTAGAAGAACTAGTGTTTGCAGATCCCGATAAGCCACCCCTTAAACTTGGAAAAGAATCGGCAGCCTTGATGCTCATAGCGCAGATCAGGGACGAAGCGCATAGATTCGCCATTACAGGCATGAGGGCAAAACGAGCCAAGGCGAGAAATTATTCTAAAATCGAGGATCTTGAAG
>JAJPXW010000345.1:2426-4643 GCA_021205255.1 Burkholderiales bacterium | reverse complement strand
ATCTAGGAGAACTTCTAAATCCGCCTTTCCAGACACAAATTTCACTAAACAGGTTCGCTGCTTCCTATTTTGATTACTTAAATAGGTATATCGCAGCTTCGATTTCTTAAGTCGTGCTTTCCTCCAAGTTCTAGATTGTGCTTTATACACACAGAGCCGGCGATCAACCGGCTCTGCATAATTTCAGTCCTTTAAGGAATCTTATCCATCGTAGCGCTCTTCAAGCACTTTCACGGCAGGTAGAGTCTTGCCCTCCATGAATTCAAGGAAAGCTCCGCCACCCGTTGAAACGTAGCTTACTTTATCCAATGAATTAAATGCCTTGGCTGCTGCGATAGTATCTCCTCCGCCTACTATGCTAAAAGCGCCTTTTTTAGTTGCCGCAGCGATAGAGCGTGAAAGGTCGTGAGTGCCTTCCTTGAAGTTATCCATTTCGAAAACACCTACTGGACCATTCCAAATAATCGTCTTGGCTTCTCCAATTAATTCCCGAAGTTCCTTACTGCTCTTGGGTCCAATGTCCAGAATCATTTCATCATCATGGATGTCTTCAATATCACAGATTCTGTAGCCTGCGTCGTATCCCATGTGCCTAGCCACAACGACATCGACTGGAAGTGGTAGCTTTCCGCCCTTCTCCTCCATTACAGCTTTAATTTTCTTGCATTCATCGACCAGACTTGGTTCAGCAAGAGATTTTCCAATATTCTTGCCTTCGGCCAACAAGAAAGTGTTGGCAATGCCACCACCGACGATCAGAGTATCCACAATTGGAGCTAAGTGGATAAGAATGGTGAGCTTAGTGGAGACTTTCGCACCACCAACTATAGCTGCCAATGGATGCTGGGCTTTTTCGACAGAAGCAGTCAGTGCCTTGATTTCTTTATCAAGCAATGGACCGGCACAAGCAATTGGCGCATACCTTGCCATACCTTCTGTAGTGGCCTGGGCTCTATGGGCAGTGCCGAATGCATCGTTTACATAGACGTCGCAAAGCTTTGCCATTTTCTTGGAAAGCTCTTCGTCGTTTGCTGTCTCTCCTACGTTGCCTCGGCAGTTTTCTAAAACCACGACTTCGCCTGGATTTACTTCTACCCCGTCAACCCAATCAGTAGCGAACTTCACATCGTGCCCGAGCATCTTGCCGAAATATTCAGCAACTCCTCTCAGGCTATCTCCTTCAGTCAAAGCGCCTTCTTTCGGACGACCTAAATGAGAGCAGACCATAACGGCCGCACCACCGTCCAATGCCATTTGCACGGCTGGAATTGATTCCCGCAACCTTAGATCATTAGAGACCTTTCCATCGGCACTGCGAGGAACATTCATGTCGGCTCGAATAAAAACACGTTTTCCTTTTAGCTGGCCCGAGTCGGCGAGCTCCTTGAGAGTTTTTACCTTCATTTTTAGACCTTGGAAATTAAAATCCCGCAGGTGTCAATTGCGGGATCGGAAGCATTACTACTTGGCGTTGTACATAGCTGTGGCTGTATCAAGCATTCGGCACGAGAAACCCCATTCGTTGTCGTACCAAGCCACTGCCTTGACTAAATTGCCATTAATGACTTTAGTCAGCGTGGCATCAAAGATCGACGAGTAAGGAGTGTGATTGAAATCGCTTGATACTAGCGGAAGCGTGTTGTAACCCAAAATTCCTTTTAGTTCCGGCGTCTCGGAAGCATCCTTAATAACCTTGTTAATTTCGTCCTCAGTGGTTGGACGACCTGCTGTAAAGGTTAGATCGCAAACCGAAACGTTAATTGTTGGCACGCGCATGGCAAAGCCATCCATCTTACCTTTGAGCTCTGGAATAACTTCTCCCACCGCCTTAGCCGCACCGGTCTTGGTTGGAATAATGTTCATGCTTGCCGCACGGGCTCTTCTTAAGTCTTTATGCTTAACGTCCGTTAGCACTTGGTCATTCGTGTAGGCATGGACAGTAGTTAATAATCCATCGACGATACCGATCTTATCAAGGATTGGCTTGACATAAGGAGCAAGGCAGTTTGTCGTGCAGGAAGCGTTAGAAACAATAATGTCTTTAGGAGTCAGGATGTTCTGATTTACACCATACACAATCGTCGCATCCATATTCTTTCCTGGACAGGCCAGTAGAACTTTCTTGGCACCAGCTTGGATATATTGCATCAGGATATCCTTATAGCGGAAAGCTCCTGTGCATTCGAGAAGGACATCTACATCGAGATCTTTCAAAGG
>JAJPXW010000345.1:0-2416 GCA_021205255.1 Burkholderiales bacterium | reverse complement strand
ATTGACAACCAAGTAGCCTTCGTCCCACTCGACTGTGCCACTAAATCTGCCATGGGTGGTATCAAAACGTGTGAGATGAACAGTGGCTTCTGGCTTCGCCGTATCGTTAATGCAAACGACTTTCATATCCGGCCACTTCTTCTCCTCGTATAAGGCGCGCAAAACCATCCGGCCAATGCGCCCGAAACCAGAGATAGCTACTCGTATTGTCATAGATCATTCCCCTTTATATAGCGGATTGTTGCTGGAAATCTTATTCTTTACTACTTCGACTACTTTTTCTGGAGTAAAGCCATAAAGTTTGAAGAGCTCGGCGGCTGGGGCAGAAGCTCCAAATTCGTCTATGCCGATAACAGTTCCGTTGCCTTTAACATATTTCCACCATAAGCCAGTGGATCCGGCCTCTATGGCAATAATGGGAGCGTCCCGCAATACGGATCTTCGATAGCTGTGCGGTTGCCTATCGAAGACAGTTGTACTTGGCATCGAAACTAGACGAGCTTTAATATTTTCGGCTATTAGCAGTTTTCTGGCTTCAGCAGCGAGAGGAACTTCGCTACCGGTCGCCAAAAGCGTCACTTGAGCGGTATCTGGCCCTTCTGGAGCTTCCTGAAGAACATAACCACCTTTAGCGATGTCATCGGCATTTATTTCCTCTCGGTAGACATAAGGCAAGTTTTGGCGCGAGAAAATCAAAGAAGATGGACCGTCTTTTCTTTCAATGGCGGAAGCCCAGGCCACTAGTGTTTCAACAGTATCGGCTGGACGCCAAACGTCCATATTCGGTATTAGGCGAAGTGAAGAAATTTGTTCTATAGGTTGATGAGTCGGACCATCTTCCCCTACGCCGATAGAATCGTGAGTAAATACGAAAATTGTGCGCAATTTCATTAATGCAGCCATGCGTAGCGCATTCTTTTCGTAATCGGAGAAGGTTAGGAAAGTTGCGCCATAAGGAATGAATCCACCGTAGAGGGCAATACCATTCATGATGGCCGCCATGGCAAACTCGCGAACCCCATAGTTTATATGGCGCCCTAACATATCGTCGGCTCTCAGAGGCTTGACGTCTTTCCAAGCAGTTAAGTTGGAACTGGTAAGGTCAGCTGAACCACCTACTAGCTCTGGTAGATGCGGAGCATATTCGTTAAGAGCCATTTGACTTGCTTTTCTAGTAGCCATGCTCTCTTCATCGGTAGCTGCCTTGACGACGGCTTCCATTACCACATCGTCCCAATTTGCTGGAAGATCGCCTTTTAGCCTTCTCGTCAATTCAGCGGCTAGATCTGGATAGGCTTTGCTATAGGACTCGAATAACTGGTTCCATGCATTTTCCACCATGTCGCCGGCGGCTCTGGAGTCCCATGCCTCATATACTTGCGCTGGAATTTCAAAAGGCCCGTACTTCCATCCAATGGCATCTCTAGTAATTGCAATTTCCGCATCCCCTAATGCCTCTCCATGCACCTTATTAGTGCCTTGCTTATTTGGAGAGCCGAACCCAATTACTGTTCTGCAATCAATAATAGTTGGCTTATCGGATTTCTTTGCTTGAGCAATAGCGTTCGATATAGCTTGAAAGTCGTGACCATCTATTGGACCAATTACGTTCCATCCATAGGATTCAAAGCGTTTTCTTGTGTCGTCGGCAAACCAATACTGAATCTTGCCGTCTATTGAAATACCGTTGTCGTCATATAAGGCAATTAGCTTATTGAGCTTCCATACACCGGCTAGAGAGCAAGCTTCGTGAGATATGCCTTCCATGAGACAGCCGTCGCCAAGGAAAGCATAGGTATAGTTGTCAATGATGTCGTAGCCTTCCCGATTGAACTCTGAGGCTAGCATCTTCTCTGCAAGGGCAAAACCTACTGCATTTGCAATTCCTTGCCCCAATGGCCCAGTCGTAGTTTCAACGCCCGGCGTTACGCCAACTTCAGGGTGACCTGGGGTTTTGCTATGCAACTGGCGAAAGTTCTTTAAGTCTTCAAGACTTACATCATATCCACTTAGATGGAGTAAGGCGTATTGAAGCATCGACCCGTGACCGTTGCTAAGCAAGAAACGATCTCTGCCTATCCATTGTGGATTATTTGGATTATGTCTTAGATGGTCTTTCCACAGGGCAGTTGCTATATCTGCCATTCCCATGGGCATTCCAGGATGACCTGATTTTGCTTTTTGGACGGAGTCCATGGTCAATGCTCTTATTGCATTGGCCATGGTCTTAGTTGAAACAGAGGAATCCATGATTGAGTTCGAGGTAGTTATTAGTTATTTGGATACATACTGTAAGATGCAAATCATTCTATCAGCCGTGCACACAGTCAACATGAAATTTCAGAATTCACCCCTCTTAAATTCCACATCAACCTTTGAAATTCAACACCATAAGATTTGGCATTCTGTATATACC
>JAJPXW010000255.1:2257-4669 GCA_021205255.1 Burkholderiales bacterium | reverse complement strand
CAAACCCTTTTGGTCACATGGGCGCCTCATTGGTCTCTATCGACTTCAAGTGTGATAACCAATTCTTGAATTAATTTGTTAGTCTTTCTAGATTGATTCCTAATTCGAGAGCTGATTCCTGACAGCGAATCAGGAAAAGAAAGTCTTAGGAAGTCTGATCAGTGTTTTATCTCGTTATATAACTTCCAACCAAAATAAACCAATTGTTAACTCCAGCTATTTTTGGAAAACTTAAATTTGAACAACAGAGAATTCAATCGCTTAAATCATGTAAACAAAATTTTCAAAGTCCTATGGCTATAATGGCTTCGCTTAATAAAAGCCGACCGTCTTTTTTTCACTCGGGATAGAGATGACTAAATATGTGTTTGTTACCGGCGGAGTTGTATCCTCACTCGGTAAAGGTATAGCCGCCGCCTCACTAGCAGCAATTCTTGAGTCCCGCGGCCTTCACGTCACAATCATCAAGATGGATCCATACATCAATGTCGATCCAGGTACCATGAGCCCATTTCAACATGGTGAAGTGTTTGTGACTGAGGATGGCGCGGAAACCGATCTGGACCTGGGCCACTATGAGAGGTTTATCTCTCCGAAGATGCACAAGGCCAATAACTTTACGACTGGACAGATTTATCAGAACGTTCTTCGTAAGGAAAGAAGAGGCGAATACTTGGGCAAAACTGTCCAAGTCATTCCGCACATCACTAATGAAATTCAGGAATTTATTGTTCGTGGAGCCCATGCGGCTGGAGATCCAGACGTAGCCCTTGTGGAAATTGGAGGCACAGTCGGAGACATTGAATCATTACCTTTCTTAGAGGCAGTGAGACAGTTCTCTCTTCGTCTCGGAATTGGAAACTTCTGCTTTATCCACCTAACTCTTGTGCCTTATATCGCAAGTGCAGGTCAATCGAAGACGAAGCCAACCCAACACTCCGTTGGCGAACTAAGAAAGATCGGTATTAGCCCGAACGTGATTCTTTGTAGGGCCGACAGAAAGATCCCGGAAGACGAGAAGGCAAAAATATCCTTATTCACTAACGTTCCAATGGACGGCGTGATCTCTGTTTGGGACGCGGATACTATCTACAAAGTTCCTAAGATGCTTCATGAGCAGGGCCTAGATGATATTGTCTGCAAGATTTTGGATCTCAATCCAAAGCCAGCGGATTTGTCGGCCTGGGACGATGTGGTGCATAAGTTGGAGAATCCGGTCGATGTCGTCAACGTTGCCATGATTGGCAAATACGACTTGAAGGATTCCTATAAATCTCTTAACGAAGCTTTGATCCATGCTGGTATCCATACTGGACATAAAGTAAAGACTACCTTTATAGAAGCCGAGGAATTAGAAGAACACGGTACAGACTGCCTTAAGGAAATGGATGCAATTCTAGTGCCAGGTGGCTTTGGTAAGAGAGGCACAGAAGGCAAGATCATGGCTGCCCAGTATGCGCGAGAAAATGACGTCCCGTATCTGGGCATTTGTCTCGGCATGCAGCTAGCAGTGGTCGAATTCGCAAGACACGTCTGTGGATTAGGCGGAGCTAATTCGACAGAATTCAATGTAAATACGCCACACCCAGTTATTGCTTTAATTAATGAATGGCAGGATATTTCCGGTAAAAAGGAAATTCGCACGGCTAAAAGCGACTTAGGTGGAACAATGAGGCTAGGTAAGCAAATAGTTCCAGTTAAACCAGGTACTATGGCTTACGAGATATATGGACCGGAAGTCGCCGAAAGGCATCGCCATCGTTATGAGGTCAATAACTCCTATTGCGATCAGTTTGAAAAGGCCGGTATGGTTATTTCAGCTCGTACAGTAGGAGAGAATCTACCGGAAATCATGGAACTGCCTGAAAACGATTTTTATATCGGAGTGCAGTTTCACCCGGAATTTACTTCAAGTCCTAGATTTGGACACAAACTATTTAACAAATTTATTGAAAGTGCCGCGAGGTACAGAGAAAGGAGACA
Source organism: Burkholderiales bacterium (assembly GCA_021205255.1). GTDB lineage: Bacteria > Pseudomonadota > Gammaproteobacteria > Burkholderiales > Burkholderiaceae_F > JAJPXW01. The sequence goes on along the minus strand of JAJPXW010000255.1, from coordinate 2,686 downwards.
GGAAGTATTAAATGAAGCTGTGTAATTTCGACGTAGGCCTAGATAAGCCATTTTTCCTAATTTCAGGTCCTTGTGTGATAGAGAGTAGGCAAATGGCTCTTGACATTGCGGGAAAGATGAAGGAAACGACATCCAAACTGGGCATCCCATATATTTTCAAGGCCAGTTACGATAAAGCCAATCGTTCCTCATCAACCAGCTTCAGAGGGTTGGGCATGGATAAAGGTCTCGATATTCTTGCCGAGGTACGAGAAAAAATCGGTGTGCCTGTAATTACCGATGTGCACACCTCCGATGAAGTGCCCGAGGTAGCGGCAGTCGTCGATGTCCTACAGACACCGGCTTTCCTTTGCCGCCAAACGGATTTTATTCAGGCCTGCGCTGTTTCGGGCAAGCCAGTCAATATAAAGAAAGGGCAGTTTCTTGCAC
>JAJPXW010000255.1:0-2247 GCA_021205255.1 Burkholderiales bacterium | reverse complement strand
GAGCTGCTGAGAAGGAAGGCTTGTCCACTGACCGTTTCCTAGTCTGCGAAAGAGTCGCTTCTTTCGGCTATAACAATTTAGTTTCTGACATGCGAAGCTTAGCTATTATGCGGGAATGCAACGCACCAGTAGTTTTTGACGCTACCCATTCGGTTCAACTACCCGGAGGCCAGGGGACGAGCTCAGGCGGTCAAAGAGAATTCGTTCCAGTATTAGCAAGAGCAGCGGTTGCAACTGGCGTGTCTGGAGTATTCATGGAAACGCATCCAAATCCTAGCGAAGCAAAAAGCGATGGACCAAATGCCGTTCCACTGGATCTGATGCCAGAGCTACTTGAAACATTAGTCAAGTTAGACAAAATTGTTAAATCCAAAGATTTCCTTTTGGAAGACAAATTTAAATAATTAATCAACGGAGTTATTCATGAGCACTATTCTTGAAGTTATCGGTCGCGAGATTCTAGATTCACGCGGGAATCCCACAGTTGAAGCTGAAATCATCCTAGAAGGCGGAGCCGTCGGTCGCGCTTCAGTACCGAGCGGGGCGTCTACTGGTAGTCGCGAAGCCATTGAACTGCGTGACGGGGATAAAAGCCGCTACAACGGAAAAGGAGTTCAGACCGCTGTTGATTTTGTCAACGGGGAAATCAGAGACGAAATTATCGGAGAAGAAGGTACTGATCAGGCATATATCGATGAGCTGATGATCCGTCTTGACGGAACAGATAACAAGAGCAGGTTAGGAGCTAATGCGATTCTTGCTGTCTCAATGGCTATTGCCAGAGCTTCGGCTGAAGAAACCGGTCTTCCTCTATACCGCTACCTTGGCGGAATCTATAGCGTAGAACTACCCGTTCCTATGATGAATGTCATCAATGGAGGAGCCCACGCCAACAATAACTTGGATGTACAGGAATTCATGATTATTCCTGCGGGTGCGCCTACATTCCGTGAAGCCATCCGCTACGGCACGGAAACATTCCATGCACTGAAAGGAATCATCGATTCCAAAGGCATGACTACTGCGGTTGGCGACGAAGGTGGTTTTGCGCCTTCACTTCATAGTCATGAAGAAGCCATCGAATTGATTCTTCAAGCTATTAAGGCTGCTGGCTACACTGCTGGCAAGGATATTTACTTAGGACTCGACTGCGCTTCTAGTGAATTCTATGTTGATGGAATGTATGACCTCAGAGGCCAGAATCTCAAGTTAACTGATGACCAATGGATCGAAAAGCTGACTGAATGGGTCAACAAGTATCCAATTATCTCCATTGAAGACGGAATGGCCGAAGGCGATTGGGCAGGCTGGACAAAACTGACCAAGGCCTTAGGATCCAAGATTCAGCTCGTCGGAGATGATTTGTTCGTAACTAACACGAAAATACTTAAGGAGGGTATCCGCAAGGGTATAGCCAATTCCATTTTGATTAAGGTTAACCAGATAGGGACTTTGACTGAGACTTTCTCAGCCATCGACATGGCGAAGAAAGCAGGGTACACTGCAGTTGTGTCTCATCGTTCAGGCGAAACAGAAGATTCGACAATTGCCGACATAGCCGTTGCGACAAACGTTGGGCAGATCAAGACAGGATCAGCTTCTAGAAGCGACCGCATGGCGAAGTACAACCAATTGCTCAGAATTGAAGAAGAGCTTGGCGAAGTGGCGGTTTATCCAGGTATTGATGCTTTCTACAGCATTAAGCGTGATGGGTCGTAAGTATAGAAATAAAGGTAATAGGGCACCAAGGCTAATTTGCTTGGTGCTCGTTGGTCTGCTTATCACTATTCAGTATCCACTGTGGTATGGAAAGGGAAGTGAGCGAAGTTTGCACGACTTGAATGTGCAATTGACCATCCAAAGACAAAATAACGAGAAGCTGCAACAAGAACTTGATTTAATGCAACGGGAAGCAGACAGTCTCAGGGCAGGCAAGGAAGCAATTGAATCCCGCGCCAGGGAAAGCATGAACATGATTAAGGAAAATGAAGTGCTTTTCCGCCTTTCAGACGAACCCTAAAAAGTTTTTGACTGGTTTTAATAAGTAAAGAGCGGCAATTTAATGTCGCTTTTATTTTGGAATGTGAGTACGAAAGTTAACATTGGCTTGTTAAAATCAGTGTCTTGTTTATAGTTAGAAAAAGCTACCAGTTCTTTAGTAAGTTAATCAATCCAACAGGACAACAATTGCAAAATTCCAACAGTTCCGCGAATGAAGACTATTCTTTAGATAGATTGCCCTTGGCT
>JAJPXW010000148.1 GCA_021205255.1 Burkholderiales bacterium | reverse complement strand
ATTTAATAGTGAAAAGTTTTTAGATTTTCTATTGGCATTTCAAGGATTAGAAAGCGGGGTAACTCTTGCTTTCAGAAAAGTCTAAAACTCTTATAAACCACTTTAAATTCAACTGCTTGTTTGAAAAGGAAAGGGGGAATTTCATAAACCCCTTTCGAGCACTATCCACTCAGAGGGGAATATTTGAAATTCTTAAAATTTTTGAGTGGACGCTTTTGGAACTGCTCCTAGCGATGATGAACCTTGAATAAGGAGAAGCTATGCACCTCAAAAAATCCTTCAAAACCTCAGTCTTCTTCGCGGCAATTGCTACAGCTATTTGTCTGGCCACAACTCCAGCCTTAGCACGAGGCGGTTTTGGGGGACACGGTGGCGGAATGCCCCATGCAGGTGCTTTTCACGGAGGCGGAATGCACTTTGGTGGAGGACCCCGGTTTGGAGGCGCCCCTCGGTTTGGAGGTGGCCCTCGCTTTGGTGGAGGGTCGAATTTTAGAAGTGCTCCGCGTGCTGCCTCTCCTGGGATCGGTCAAGCCAGAATTGTTCCTAACCAGGGAGCAAGAAGTCAAGGTTTTAATGGTGGAAATCGCAATCCTAACTTTAATGGAGGCAATCGTAGTTCTAACCTAAATGCTAGGAATGGTTATCAGGGGCCAAGACCTAGCCCAGGCCAAGGCTACCCAGGACAAAGAGGTATTCCATATCATCCATTAAATGGCGGACAGCCAAGAGGACCTCAACCTGGACCTGGTGGATATCCAGGCGGACAAGTAGCTCCACCTCCACCACCTATGGGAGATCAAGGAGGAGTTAATCCATTAGAAATTCTGAGCGATGTTCTTTCAATCATAGGTGGCATAGTTAGTTATTAAAATCGAACATAATTAATGGGATTGATTTGTTGGCTATTTTCTTTTCTTGAGTAGTAAAAACAAACAGTTTGACAATCCACAAAATTTAAAAGGCCATTTGGGAAATCCAGATGGCTTTTGTCGTTTGTGGAAAGACTATGGATCTAAAGGCAATATAAAGGCAATAATTAGTGTTTGACGATTTTAGTTAGCCTCTTCTGGAGAAAGCTCTTGAGCTTTCTGAAAGCCCCGCTCGACTTCCTGACTTATCTTCTTCGAAGCGGTTGGCGTTTGAGAAGATCAATTTTTGTTGCTAAGGTTGGCTATGTTTTGCCTCATGGGACATATCCATAGTTTTCAGCTACTTAGCATTTTCATGCATTCAGAACAAAATCAGCTAAACCCCGGTAGCTCGCTTGTACACTAATGGCCCAAGATTTTCGAATTGGCTTAGGGATGCCAAATTGGAAGTTAAAGAGAGGAATGGCTGAATGCGAAGAAGAAAAAGTTTAATCAGAAGTTTATTAGGAAGCGTCATTAGAGTTCCTAGAACTACAAGATATCGTTCTCGTCGGCGTCGTGGTCCTTTATATACCTTAGTTGCTATTCTTTCTGCGCTTGGTATTTACCACGTTGGATACTTCGATTCTTTTATTGATTCTGTTACCGATTACTTTGATGTAGCTAAAGCTCAAGTAACTCAGGTAGCAACAGGTACTTCCGCTAAAGCATCTAGCCAAGCAGGGGCTGTCTCAACTAAAGGTAATACGACAAACGATAGCTTCCAGCAAGCAAAACGTACTTTGGAGCAAAAGGTAGTCAATGACCATCGCTTTACCATTTACTGCAATGCTCCTTTTGATGCTCGTAAAAATATTACGTTGCCAGCTGGTTTTGTAACACCCTCCCACGAAAATCGCGCTACTAAAGTGGAATGGGAGCATGTAGTTCCGGCAGAAAACTTTGGCCGTTTCTTTAAAGAGTGGAGAGACGGTGACCCCCAATGCATTGACAATAACGGGAAACGTTTTAAGGGACGCCATTGCGCTGAAAAAGTGAACATGCAGTATCGCTATATGCAAGCTGATATGCATAACCTCTTCCCGGCAATTGGTGCTGTTAACGCTTTACGTTCCAACTATAACTTCGTGCAATTTCCTGCTGGCGTTCAGCCTATGTTTGGAACATGCGAAATGAAGATTATGGACAAGAAAGCTGAACCACCCAATTCTGCTAAAGGCCCAGTGGCTAGGGCAACGCTTTATATGGACTGGGCATATCCTATCTTTAATCTAAGTAATCAGCAGAAACAACTCATGCAAGCTTGGGACAAGGAATATCCTCCAGAGCCCTGGGAATGCGAGCGTGAGCTCAAAATTGAAAAACTTCAGGGCAATCCCAATCCCTTTGTTAAAGAGGCATGTGCTGGCAAATGAGGACCCCTTAGTCTGAACTAGGCTGCTCCAAAAATTCAAAGGCTGTCGTTCTTTTTGCGGAATGACAGCCTTTTAGCAAAGAAAAACTACTCAAAGTTTTTGAATGAACGTAGATCGCTTTAAGGGAATTCAGTTCTCTGATTCTTCACTTGAGGCTGACTAGAAATTCTATTGAAACTGATATCACGCATACTTCCAAGCGTCGTACCAAAATCTAAAAGATTGATGGACTCAAGCCACTTCAAAAACCAGAAGCTAAAAAGTTTTAAGTGAGCCAATTGCATCCCAAGAACATGCGATGTGTGAAAGAAGCTCCTTAAGTAGAAATTAAGCAAATTTCTGATTTTTTCTTACTTTTGGACTTAAAAGATCCCATGTGTGAGAGATGGGGTGAAAACCTAATTTAGGTAAAAACAACTAAGGGTTTCTATTTACTATTATCCTGAAGGAGTGTACTATAACGCTTGAAGGAAATGAGATGCCTTCACTCCTTGGGATTTGAGGTTACCAAGATTCCGATTGAGATTCCGAGCATTTCTCCATCGCTCAACTTAATCGGCTTGGCTTAGAAAAGTTCAGATAGAACTCTTAGCCGTGGCGCCAAATAGCACCACGGCCTATTTTTTGACCAATTTCTTCAAAATCTATGAAGAGTTAGGACTTACTTAACTATAGGAGCTGTGAACAGGAAGGTTAATAATTCTGTCTCTAAGACACTTGGAAATCTCTGAAGCATAAGAAAATTAAATTACAGCTCTGTGTTCTACCTTTGAAATATTTATCCTTCCTATCCATAAAACTAAATCGATAGGAACGCCATGAGAAAACCACTGATCGGAATAACAGGGTCCTACTCTCCTGAAATCCTTACCTATGTTAAAAGCAACTACATTCGTGCTATCGATAAGGCAGGAGGCGTTCCATTCATTATTCCACCAGAGTTGCCAAAGGATTCTGTCAGACATTTATCTGAAATTTGCGATGGAATTCTGATCACTGGGGGAGAAGACGTTGATCCTAGACTGTACGGGCAGAAACCTCATCCAAAACTTGGAGAGGTATCTCCGCAAAGAGATATCTTGGATAAGCAAATCATTGAAGTATGCCTAAAAGACGAAATACCATTTCTAGCCATCTGTCGAGGAATGCAGGCTGTAAATGTCTTCTTAGGTGGGACTCTTATTCAAGATATTGATAGCGCCATCCAAACGGAAACCAAACATGTTCAGCCTGAGCACTACACAACATTGACCCATGAAGTTATAGAGGTAAGCAATTCGACTATTCTTCGAGACATCATGGGCTCTTCGAAAATAATGGTCAACTCCAGGCATCATCAAGCCGTAGACAAGCCGGGCAAGAACGTGGCAATTATCGCCCGGTCGACTACTGATGGAATTGCAGAAGCACTAGTAGTGTTAAAACACCCGTTTGGTTTGGCAGTTCAATGGCATCCTGAGTGGCTAGTTTGGGATCGTCCAGAACACTTGGCCCTCTTTAAGGCATTGATAAATGTGGCTTGAAATTTCTATCTGGAAGATAGGAAGACTGCAAAATCATTAGTTCCAAAGCCCAGCTTCAATGCATTTTTCCTTCACAAAAGGATTAGGATTTCCTTGTATCAGCTCTTTCTTTTTGCTTGACTGGCATTCCCATTCGGTAACTGGATATTGTTTATCCCAAGCTTCCATGAGCCTTTTCTGCGGTGTGCCCATGTTGTAGCTGGGATAAGTGGCATCCATGTATTTATAAGCTCTTGCAACTATACCTTTTGCCCGAGCAGGAGGTTCAGCTCTTCTGCCGGAGACTTTGAACTCGCAGCTTCCAAAAGTAGCTGGTACTTCTGGCATTTCCTCAAAGTTGAAATTGCTCCTTAAAGCATTCACAGAACCGATGATCGGAAAAAGGTTATGCAAGTCGGCATGCATGCGTCTAAATTCCGCATTGACTTGATCTGCGCATTTACGTCCTTTGAAAGACTTCCCTTTATTGTCGACGCATGACGGATCTCCATTGCGCCATTCAGAAAACGCCCGGCCAAAGTTTTCCGCTGGTACGACGTGCTCCCACTCCAGTCGTTCGGCTCTTTTCGGGTTGATATTGGTATTAAATCCAGTCGGGAGCATGATTTTGTTGCGGTTATAAGGAATACCGCAGTAAATAGTCACCCTTGAATCCGGAGTGTTAAAAACTTGGCTTCTTAGGATTTGTTTGGCCTGTGTAAAACTTTCGATAGAGGTATTACCAGGAATTTGGCTAGGGGAAGCGAGTACGCTTCCGATCACAAATAACGGAAAAAGATGTATAAGTTTCATATTATTTTTGTTGTTAATAAGCACCGACTTTCAGAGAGAGAATTTAATTGCCATATTCCTAAACCTTGGGACATCGATAGGAAAGGCTATGCAC
>JAJPXW010000116.1 GCA_021205255.1 Burkholderiales bacterium | reverse complement strand
CATTTAGGTAAAAAGATTAAGGAAATAGAAACCTATAGGGGTACCCAGGCTTTTCTCGATTGGCTAAGAAATCAGATCTATGAGCAACAGGTCGATTGCCTTATCGTAGCTGGAGATATATTCGACACCACTACGCCAACCAACCAGGCTAAGGAGCAGTACTATCGATTCATAGGGAGCCTTGTCGGTTCTCCTTGCAGAAGTGTGGTGGTTATTGCTGGCAATCATGACTCTCCAAGTCTTATTACGGCTCCTAAGGAAGTACTCAAATATTTAAATGTCCACGTTGTAGGTACTGCATCTCCCACTCTCGAAAATGAAGTTTTAGAGGTACAGGACGAAAATGGGAATTTGGGAGGAATTATTGGAGTAGTTCCATTTATACGAGAGCGTGATATTTACCGCTCAAGAGAAGAAGATGCAGCTACAGAGAGAGCTCCTCTAGTCACTGATGCCATAAGGAACCACTATCACAATGTCTATGAGGAAGCAGCTGGGCGAAGAGGAGATCGACATATCCCCATTGTTCTAACTGGCCATTTGTTCGCAGCTGGCACTTACGTTGCCGATGACGAGGAAAGAGAGGGCTATATAGTAGGTAATCTTGGACAACAGCCTTTAGATGTATTTCCAAAGGAAGCTGACTACGTTGCGCTAGGCCATATTCACCGCCCGCAAAGTCTTGGTCATGACGACACTCGTAATTACAGCGGCTCTCCTTATCAAATGAACTTTAAGGAAGTCGGACAAAAGAAGTATGTGCGGATTATTGAATTTCCTGATGGTCAGGTATCAGTGACTTCCGTGGAATTACCCCAATTCCTGCGCTTAGAACAATTAGAAGGCGATGCAAATTTCATCATCGAACGTATAAAAGAACTGGCCAGGGAAGATGAGGAGATTTACCTTAAAGTTGTATTAGATGGGGAAGTAATTGCTAAAAACGCCACAATTGAAGCTATTAAGGAAGCAACTAAAAATACAAAAATATATGTGATCAAGTTTGAACAAAAAATAAATGGCGTTACTTTGGTTGCCAATGAAAGCGGAGACGAATTTTCCATGGAAATGACCCCAAAAAACGTATTTGAGAAGTTATTGAATGAAAGGGATATAACCGGTCAAAAAAGAGAAGTTCTGGAAGGTTTGTATAAAAGAGTAGTCGATGCAATCGAACAAAATAATCAGGAAGAATTTCTAGTCTCCGACCTCGATTAGGGAAAAAATAATGAAAATTGAAAAGTTAATTTTTAGAAACCTGAATTCCATCGAAGGAAAGTGGGAGATAGATTTTTCTAATCCTTTGTTTGAAAGTACTGGATTATTTGCCATTACTGGTCCTACTGGATCGGGCAAAAGCACTATCTTGGATGCCATCGCCCTTGCCCTTTATGGACAGACGCCACGGCTTGGCCTTATTACTGACAAGCGTAATGAGCTCATGACAAAGGGTGCGGGTATCTGTTCATCTGAAATTGTCTTTAGAACCCTCGGGAAACGTTACCGTTCCTCATGGTCACAAAATCGGTCTCGTATGTCTTCGGAAGGTCCTCTCCAGAAACCGGAGACTAAGTTGGAAGTGTTCGACTTTGCGACAGGTGAATATGAAGGTATCTCCGAGGGCAAAAAACAATTCATCTCAGCAGTCTCTGAGGCAATTGGTCTAACTTTCCCTCAGTTTTGTCGTTCGGTTTTATTAGCCCAAGGTCAATTCGCTGCTTTTTTGAGGGCCGATAAGGATGTGCGAGCCCAAAGTCTTGAGCAAATCACAGGAACTGAAATATATGGAGATATTTCTGCACTAGTCCATAAAAAGAGAGGAATAGAGGTAAAAAAATACGATGACATGAAAAAGGATCTTGAGAAAGTTACTACTCTTGATCCTGACGAACGCAAAAGAAAAGAAACTCTTCAAAAGCAACTTACTAAAGAAGAAAAGGAACTAACAGAGCGCGTAACGGATTTAAAGTTCGCTTTGGAGTGGATGGAGCGCTATGAGGAACTAGTCAAACAAAAAAACAAGTTACTCGAAGAGTTAGAGGCTCTGGAAAAAGATTCAGAGACTTTGAAAAACTATAAGGATAAAGAACGTAAAGCACAAATTGCTAAAGAAATTCAACATCTGTTTAATAGTCTTGGAGAGCTGCGAAATAGAATGGCAGACAATGCCAAGGAAATAAATGACCTTAAAGATAAACTGAATAATGCAAATCAAAAAAAACAGGATCTAGTTAGTAAAGAAAAATCGAAAGATGCTCAAAAGACTCAGCACGAAATTGAGGAAGGGAAGTTAAAGGCCCTTGTTCAGAAAGTTCGACCGCTCGATTCAAAAATTCAAGTCGAGACAGCTGAAGAGAAAAAAGCTAGTGAAACTAAGGCCGAGAACGAAGCCAAATTGACCGAATTGCAAAATAAATTTAATACTACGCAAGCGGGTATTCAAAAGACTGAAGGCGATATTAAAGGCATCCAGCAATGGTTAGACGAGCATCAAGCGGAAGCTGTTCTTACGGAGGACAAAGCTTCAATCACGTATAACAAAGCGACTTGGAAGGCCAACACTGATGCATTAAAAGAGGCACAGCAAAAAGCAAGTAAGGCTAAAAAGGACTATTCAGAGAAACAAAAAGAACGTGAAAATGCAGAAGTAAAAGCAGGTCAGGCCGAAAAAACCTTTTCTGACGAGAAAGAAAAACTCCAAAGCTTAAAGGATCAGTTATCGAAGGTGCTGCAGGGAGGTACCATTGAACAACTATCTGAAGATAAGTTGGAAATTGCAAACAGGCTTCATAATCTAAGCAGTGCCCTTTCCTTGGTAGATATACAAAAAGACAACCTGGAAGCCTTAGGAAAAGCCAATAAAAAAATTACAGAATTCAGTCAAAAAGAGAATGACCAGACCGCTCTTGCTAACAAGCTCAGAGACTTGGTGAACAGTAAGAGTGACCAACTTAAGGATGCGGAATGGAAGCTTCAAGTTGCTAGTTTAGAAGAACGTCGAAAAGATCTTAAGCCAGGAGAGCCTTGTCCACTCTGTGGCTCTTTGGACCACCCTTACTGTATTAATTTGCCAGAGTCCAAAGACACTATCTTGAGTAAAAAAAGGCAATTAGAGGTAGAAAAAGGAAAAGCGGAAAAAGAATTTTTGCAAGCTGAAAAAGCGTCTTCAGTAGCGAAGACCCAAGTGACTTCCGAAAAAAATAGTCTTCCATCTCTGGAGCAGGCGTGTACGGAAGGCCAGAAAAAATGCGAGGAAGCAGGTAATGCTCTCAATGTCCCATGGAATGGCGACCTAGAAGCTTTTAAAGCGGAGCTTTTGCGCAATCAAGGAGAGGCCGAAAGTAAGCAAAAGGATTTAAATTCAACCTTTGAAAAAGCCACTTCTATTAGAAAAGATATTTCTAAAGCCGAATCCGACCAGGGTAAGGCCGAGGCAGCACATCAAGCTCTTCAATTGCAACTAAGTGGATTGAAGGTAAGCGTCCAAGCTTTAGAAAAAAACAAGCAGGAGACAATTAAGGAAGAAGCTACAAAAAATACGGCTGTACAAGAAAACCTCTCTGTAATTTCAAACCGCTGGGGCAAATTTTATGAGGGCCGGCTAGAACCTAAAGCTGTTCCAGAATTTCTAAAGCAGCTTTTACAGAAAGAAGAAGCTTATTCTAAAAAGTTAGACGCTCGTAAAAATCTTTCAGTCCAATTAACAAGCGCTAAAAACTTGGCCGAAAGTCAAGATGCCGATGTAAAGTCTCAAACTCTTGCTCTTCAAAGAGCCAAGGAAGTTCTTACTGCTGCAACTGATCAGTTAAATAGGACTGTTGCTGAGAGAAAAGCCTTATTTCAAGACAAAGACTGTGATGAAGAATTAAGGAAGAGCGAAGCCAAAGGAAAGCAAATAGGAGATGAACTAGACCAGTTACGGAGTCAAATCAGCCAATTCAATACCACTATTGCAGCATTAACAAGTACACAAAACAGCGCAAAGAAGACTTCAGAAGATTTAACCAAACAGGAAGAGAAAGCTGTCGGTGTGTGGAATGCAACTCTTATTGAAAAAGGTTTTGGGAGTGAAGAGCAATGGCAACAGAGTCGCCTTAGCGATGAAGATATTGCAAACCTACATGAGTGGATAAAGAACTACGAAGATAAAAAAACTCTTAACAAGTCCCAGATCGATGCTAATTCAGGATTGATCAATTCGGAATTAGAGAAAAAGAATGAAAACGAGAAGCTAAAAGAGCTAACTGTGTTTTCAGAAAGCGAACTTAAGGGGCTTGAAGTACAGGCCGAAGCGGATCAGGAGTACAAAAAAGAAGAACTTCTAAAAGTTTCTGTAGAGCTGGAACAAGACAAAGAACACCAAGAACGTAAAGCTTCGATATCTGCTGATGCTGATCGTCAGTGGAAGGTCTGTCAAAATTGGGATGAGTTACACAGTCTGATTGGAAGCGGTGCCGGAAAAGTTTATAGGGAATATGCCCAAGGAATGACCTGTCAAATTCTTGTCAGAAAGGCAAATATGTCTCTAAAGAAGCTGTCTTCTCGATTTCTGCTGTGCATTAGGAAAAATACAAATCTCGAACTTGATATTAAAGACCTCGATTTGCTTGATCGAATAAGACCGATTGACAACTTGTCGGGAGGAGAGACTTTCTTAGTTAGCTTGGCTTTAGCTCTTGGTCTATCCGAAATGGCCGGTCAAAATGTACGTATTGATTC
>JAJPXW010000010.1 GCA_021205255.1 Burkholderiales bacterium | reverse complement strand
GTATGCGGGTGGAGGCGGTGGTGGTGGAGGGGGAGCCACTGAATTGGCGATAGCGTTACCGACTCCAACGCCTAAACCAAGCAATGCTGCGCCGGCAAGGGCTTCTCCCCAGCCATGAGGACGCGGGCCAAATCCAGGGCCCGGACCTCCGAATCCTGGTCCAGGAGGTGGTCCAGGTGGACCAGCCCATACTGCTCCACTTAGGCCAAAAGCCGCAGCGAACGCTATCGAGGCTGCAATTTTCAGAGCTGACTTAACTGCCATAGACATCTCCAATTTTGCTTTGAGAGTTAAATGTTGACGGACCAATATAGAACTGTTAACGATAAATTCGTTCCAATTGATCCAAATTTACTTTTGGTTGCCGGCTGACAAGTCCCGTTTCGCTTCCAGTTCTTCCCAGCGAGCATATTTACCCACTAGCAATTTATCAATTTCCGCTAGTTCGGAACTTACCTCTTGAATAAATTGAGCCGTATTGTCCCGCGTGGAAGCAGTTTGCAGATCATTAACAAGAACGTGCTGCCTTTGCTCCAAAGCGTCTATTTCCCCTGGCAATTGCTCTAGTTCCTGCTTTTCCTTATAGGAAAGCTTTATGGGTTTTTCTTTTGGGGCTCGGCTAACTTTTGGTTTAGCTTTCGCTTCAGCAACTTTTTCTAACGAATTACTTGCTTCTCTAAATTTCAGCCATTCGTCGTACCCACCAACATAGGAATTCCATTTGCCTTCTTTATCCGGACCGATGACCACAGAGGCGACGTTGTCCATAAAGGTCTGATCATGGGAGACCAATATGACTGTGCCAGGATATGAAGCTAAAGTGTCTTCTAGGAGTTCAAGAGATTCAATATCAAGATCATTGGTCGGCTCATCCATAATCAGGAGATTGGCAGGCTTTGCAAAAAGTTTTGCCAGTAGTAGCCGATTTCTCTCTCCACCAGAAAGGCTAGAAACTTTAACTTCCGAGCGATGAGGTGGAAAAAGGAAGTCTTCTAGATATCCAATGACATGTTTGCGTTGGCCGTTTGTCTCTATCCAATCGGAGCCAGGAGAAACAGTTTGGGTCAATGTCTTTTCAGGATCTAATGCGTTACGCATCTGATCGAAGTAGGCAACTTGGATATTTGTCCCTAGCTTGACTTTCCCCGAGGTTGGAGCAAGTTCTCCAAGAATGATTTTGATAAGTGAACTCTTGCCAACGCCATTAGGACCGATTAAGCCAAGCTTGTCGCCTCGCATTAGTGTGAAATTTAGATCCTTGACAAGAGTCTTGCCACCTAATACTAAGTTAACGTCAGTGAGTTCCGCTACGATCTTGCCGCTTCTCTCACCAGCATCCAGACTTATTTTTGCCGTACCTAGTCTGTCCCTTCTTGCTTCACGCTCCCGCCTAATTTTTTCCAGTCTGCGTACACGACCTTCATTGCGAGTTCGGCGAGCCTCAATTCCTCTACGAATCCAAGCCTCTTCCTGAGCCCAGAACTTATCGAATTCGGCTCTCGACTTTTCTTCAGCCTCCAGCTCCTGGCTTTTACGCCTTTCGTATGCTTCGAAGTTACCTGGATAAGTACGAATTTTTCCTCTATCAAGTTCAAGAATTTGCTGTGAAATCTTGTTAAGGAAAGATCTATCGTGAGTAACAGTTACTAGAGATCTAGAGGTTTTGAATTCATCGAGGATTATTTCCTCTAGTTTCAGTATGGCATCGATATCAAGGTGGTTAGTAGGCTCGTCTAAAAGAAGTAATTTTGGTTCTAAAGCAAACGCAAGTGCTAAAGCAGCCTTTTTTCTTTCACCGCCGGAAGATTCCTGTGGAGAAGCATTCTCGTCCAGAGAAAGCTTATGGAGATATTCCGAAATCTTTGCTTGCACTGACCATTGCAGTCTTTCATCGTGGAGGTCTGCTACTTTGCCACGAAGAAGAAGGGATTCAAAAATTGTTGGCGCTTCCGGCAATATCGGATCTTGTTCGACCATAGCTACAGTCAGTCCATTGACGACATTTTTGAAGCCATCGTCAAGGTCTTCCGTGCCGGCAAGCACGGACATCAGGGAACTTTTCCCAGTGCCATTCCTGCCGATAAGGCCAATTCTCTGCCCTTCTTCAATTGCTAGGTCTACATGATCAAGAAGCGGTGCATCGCCCCACTCCAGGAGGGCGTTCTGGAGGGTTATAAGATTCATAGGCCAGCTTCTACTGCATTGCCTTCCAAGGAGTACTCTCCTTCTCCTGGCTTCACCACTGATTTATCCATTATTCTTTTTACGCGACTGCTCTGAGCTCTATTAAATTGTATTTTCCCGCTTAAACCAGTTTCCAGGTTAATGTTAGTGTGCCACTGAATCCAGTCTTTGCCAATATTCCAGGCATCTACACCGACAGCAAATAATCTTCTTGCTTCAGGCCTTAGTTGCTTTAGGGTTGTTCTGTACTTCAAATAAAGATTACCGTTCATTTGCGTTACGGCCGGAACTTCTAATGTGACCATTCCATTAAGGTCGCTAGCCTGCGTGCGAGCCGATACCGGATCTAGGACGCTAGCTGGATTTGTGTAGCTTGTTCCGAAAACTGGAAGATCGAAAGGAAGGTAGGGTCTGATCGAGCTTGCTTGCGAAGTATTAGTAGCAAAGAAAAGACCGCGGTAGGAATGTGACTGTATGTCCGATTTCAGAGTTCCAAGTTGTCCTTTGCCGACATTACGAATTTCAGAGGCGACTCCGTTTTTCTGTAGTTCCTGGGATATGGCCTTAGCTAAGTTCGTGTCATATTCTCTGTCTGTAGTAAGAATGACAAAGCCGCCTGAGCGTTTGGCTGTATTTTCCATTGCAACTTGTACCAGTTGCTCAACTTCGCCTTCGCGAGTTAGGTCGATACTCATGAAGAGTTCAGGGTTTACAGGCGATTCAGCTCGGTTAATTGCAATAACTGGTAGGGGGAGAAATGGAAGAGTTGCTATTTTTTCAACCGAGCTTTTAAGAACTGGACCGATAACCAGCATTACTTTTTCATCGGCGGCTTTGTTTAGCGTATCGATTATTTGATCAGGATCAGTTAATTCATATTCCACAAGTTCATATTTATTTTTATCCTGCTCAAAAGCCGCCTTTACTCCCTCCTTTAGAGGTTTGACGAGGCTTTCGCCAGCGGAGCCGGCAGGTGCGGTAAGAAGCCCTACTTTAATTTTTGAGCTATTAATTTTTGAACTAGGTGGGGAGATTGATTCTCGTACACTGATATCATTATTCGTGATGCGAATAGAGGAAGACTGTTGAGCGATCGCAACTCCCGTGGTTGTTAGGCACAAACAAAACCCAAATGTATAAATTTTGTTCAGAATGGCAGAGGACACAATGCACTCCAATCACATACCGTTTGAAGAAGGGATATTCAGCATAGTTTCGCTTGCCGAACAGGATTTTCCCGCACCAGCCTTATATGTGGTTGGCCTACCGATTGGAAATTTCGCAGATATAACACTTCGCGCCCTTTGGACACTAAATATTTGCGATGCGATAGCCGCAGAGGATACTCGCGTGACCGGCAAACTTCTGCAGAAGTTTAATATAGTCAAAGAGGTTTTTCCTCTACATCAACACAATGAACAGACCGCTTCACAGCATCTTCTAAGTCTTTTAGGCGAAGGTAGGAGGGTGGTTCTAGTTACAGATGCTGGGACACCAGCCGTATCAGATCCCGGTTCAAAGGCAGTTCGCCATGCTAGGGAAGCTGGCTATCGAGTGATTCCTGTACCAGGAAGCAGTGCTGTCATAACTGCTTTATCGGCTGTCGGTGCAGCTCCGGAAGGTTTTATATTCCAGGGCTTTCTAGAAGAGGGCTCTCAAAAAAGGAAACAGACAATTGAAGAACTTTGTGGTACCGGAAGAATCTTTGTGCTCTATGAAGCGCCCCATCGTATGGAGGACTTAGCTAATTTATTAGCCAAAACTGTACCAACCGATAGAAAAGTTTGGACTGCCAGGGAGCTCACTAAAAAATTTGAAGATATTCATGAGTTCTCTTCTTCTCAGGAAATGCCTATCTGGTTTAAAGAGCATCCTCCTAAAGGCGAGTTTGTGGTCATTGTCGATGCGCCAGCCCATAAGGTTCAAGCTTCAATTGACGACACGACGCAAAAATGGATAGAAAGGCTTCTTGACAAGATGCCTACTAAAGAACTTTCAGCGATAGTAAGCGAAGTTGCCGGTGTTCCTAAGAAAACAGCCTACGAAGAAATCCTTCGCATAAAAGGCTAGGCGGAAGCTATCTTGTTCATATCCATGGGTACCTGTAACTTGGCTTCCCTATGGTTAGTAGTCGATTTACTAGAGGTACGGCTAAAGGATGAACCTCCAATAGGCTCACTGTAATTAGAAATGGCATTGAAGAAGATGGGTAGGCTATTACCTTGGATGTAAATGAAAAGCGAAAGGACAATAAAGAACTTGTCCGGGGTAAGGATACGTTACCTGTGCGCTCTTTTGCTTTTGTTAATAAAGAGAGTTAAAGCCAATTAAATCGTTAAGGCCAGACTAGATGTTTTTGAAAGTTTTTACTACGTGCTTATCTAACTTAATAATATGCCAAAGAAAATAAGTTTTTTGATTTTCAAGTCAAGAGGCTTTGAGTGGGAATAAAATTTAGGAAAGTTAGGTCAGATAAAAGTACGAAAGCTTTTCTAACATGGATTAGCCCCGTCCGATCTTTTGGAGCTTAAGTTCTACTGTCTTCTAAGAG
>JAJPXW010000108.1 GCA_021205255.1 Burkholderiales bacterium | reverse complement strand
GTACCTACAATACCAAAGAATAATAATGGCCGATAATCTTTAAAAAGAGTAAAGATAGTATACAAAACCTTAATACCATCGCTATAGGTATTTAATTTCGATTCACTACCCTTCGGCCTATCCCGATAGGAAACTGGAATCGAGGCAATTAGAAAATTCTTATCCAAAGCGTGGATAGTCATTTCCGTCTCAATTTCAAAGCCCTTGGAAATCACAGGGAAATTTTTAACAAAAGCTCTACTGAAAGCCCGGTATCCAGTGAGGATGTCCTGTACTTTACTATTGAATAGCGTATTGATTAAATAGCGGATCAGGCGGTTGCCAGAATTATGAAACCTGCGTTTATTCTCAGTAAAGTAAGTAGAAGATAACCTGTCTCCAAGTACCATATCTCCTCTTCCTTCCTGAACAATTTCGCATAATTTATAACCTTCGTCTGCTGGATAGGTATCGTCGCCATCAACTAGTAAATAGCAATCGGCCTCTATATTTCTAAACATCGAACGGACTACATTGCCTTTTCCTTGCCTATATTCGTGGCGTAACTTTACTTTTGGATCTTTGAGATTTTTTACTATTTCAGGAGAGCCGTCAGTAGAATTATTGTCATAGACATAGATAGTTGCTTCAGGGAGGCTTTTTCTAAAATCCTTAACTACTTTTTCTATACATTGGGATTCGTTATAACATGGAATTAGGACAGCAATTTTGTCTCTTGTTTGATTTTGACTTGGCGATTCTGTTAATTGCATGATTAGCTACTACGTAAAATCGATTTTAATTTGAGTTCCGATTCAAGAATCCCAGCAAACCACTCCGCTAGATTTGGGACTGGAACAAATTCGATTGTATAAAAGAAAAACGGCGTGGATAAAAATATTTTTCAACCCAAAATTTTTCGATAGCTGATATACCACGTAAGGACACGCTAGAAGTAAAATTTTAACTGATTGAATATAAACAATAAATTCATTTCTTAGTCTACTTGCCTTACCCTGAGCTGATATACCACGTGGTATATTATCTAGGGTAAACCCTCATACAAAAATATCCTTTAAATTCAATGGTTATCTAAGGGCTAGGTGATGTGGTATATCACATTGCTATAAATTTTGGGTTTTCAATGACGGACTTTATTGCCTGAATTGGAGAAAAGCACAAACGCAATAAACAAAATTTATTTACAGGAAATTGGCTTTCTCCGTTCCGAATTGTTTTTATTTCAAACGGCTTTTATTGTCCTACCGAACCGTGTAATGAATGGTCTTCAAGGACAGGCCTTCCAAAACAGAAGGATGTCTATTTGGTTTACCTCCTTTAGTTTGGGGCAATTCCTCTACCCATTCATATCTTCGAGGACTTTTGTATTTTGCTAATTTCTTCTCTAAGCCTTGAACAATTTCAGAAGCGGTAAGCTCTTCAGTTTTACTTTCTGGCACAAGCAGCGCAACGACAATTTCACCCCAAGTATCGTCTGGCTTTCCCAAGACCAAGGCACGCTTTATTCCAGCAATTGACTCCAGTGCATGTTCAACTTCTATTGGATCCACATTATTGCCAGCTGTCACAATGGAGTCGCTCCTCCTGCCTTTAACATGCACAAATCCATCGCTGTCTATATAGCCTCTGTCGCCTGTATAGAACCAGCCGTTTGTTAAAAAATCGTCTCTTCCCCAGTACCCATCCGCTAGCATAGGACCTCTAACATAGATGTCCTCATTTTCGATTTTCATTTCGGCATTTGCATTGAGAGTTCCGCAACCGAAAGTTATCTGGTCTTTTAAGGCGTATGGCGTACTGACTACGTTACTTGACGTCTCAGTCATTCCATAAGTCATGATTAAAGGCAGGCTGAGATCTTTGGCTTTCTTACGAAGCTTTTCAGATGTAGGGGCTCCGCCCACAAGAAAAGAGCGAAAGTTTCCTTTGGGTCTCCACTCAGGACACTCTTCCATTACCCTCATCAACATTGCTGGAACTACGGAAGCCAATGTCACCCCATCTTCATCCCAACTTTTTGTCGTTTCAAAAGGATCAAATTTAGGAGCAAGCGAAATTGCCGAACCAGCAATAAGACTGCGGGTAATGATGGAAAAGCCACCTATTCTTGCCGGAGGAATAGAAAGCTGATAGACGTCCTCCTCGCTTAATGGAATGTTTTTAGCGCTTGAGAGCGCACTTGCAATCAATGCTCTTCTACTAAGAATAACTGGCTTTGGATTACCGGAAGTTCCGGAAGTAAAGATGACAATAGCGGTGTCAATTGGTAAGGGGCTAGATTGATTATCGACAAAACTGAAGATGGCCTTCCTTTCTTCTTCAGTAGAAGCAGGATGGATCAATATTATTGGACGGTGAAGTTCAAGAAGGGCATAGATATTAGTTAGTGAGTCCATCGACCCTTCAGCCACAAGTGGCACTGGTGCTTTTGAATCTGAGTATCGGGCTTTCTTCTTTTGCGTTAGCTCACTTATTTCTTTAAAACTCAGGTTTCCAATCCCTTTTGCTCGCACAGCCAAGCGATTTGGAAATTCACTAGCCGCCTGGCTGATTGATAGTAGGTCGCTACGCATTGATTTATGGGAAGCGAGGAAATTTGCGGAAATTTGGACGTCTTTTTTCTAGGAATGCCTTCTTGCCCTCTTTGCCTTCTTCCGTTAAGTAGAACAGCAGCGTCGCATTACCAGCTAATTCCTGCAAACCAGCCTGACCGTCGCAGTCGGCATTAAGAGCAGCTTTAAGACACCTGATCGCCATAGGTGAATTAGCTAGGATTTCCCGACACCATTGAATGGTTTCCTCTTCTAGCTTATCGACTGGCACTACGGTGTTGACTAACCCCATCTCCAAAGCTTCTTGAGCATTGTAGAAGCGTGCTAGAAACCAGATTTCCCGAGCCTTTTTCTGCCCAACGATGCGAGCCATGTAGGAAGCACCCCAGCCACCATCAAACGAACCTACTTTCGGGCCGGTCTGGCCATACTTGGAGTTATCGGCTGCAATCGTAAGGTCGCAAATCATGTTAAGGACCTGACCGCCACCGACACACCAGCCAGCAACCATCGCAATAACAGGTTTTGGACAAGTGCGAATTTGTCTTTGCAGATCTAAGACATTTAATCTTGGAACGCCATCGTCTCCGACGTATCCTCCGTCTCCCCGCACTTTCTGGTCGCCTCCAGAGCAGAACGCTTCTTTTCCAGCACCTGTGAGAATAACGACTCCTATATTCTCGTCATCTCGCGCATCGGCCATGGCCGATTCCATTTCGCGCACAGTTAATGGTCGAAAAGCATTCCTTACTTCAGGGCGATTAATAGTAATTTTGGCGATACCTTCATCGCATTTTTCGTAAATGATGTCCTGATAATCGGCTGCTTTCTTCCATTCTGGAATTTTTGGCAGTTTGCTAGTGTCTAGTGCTGGTTGCATTCCTTATCTCCTTGTCACATACCCCCGTGTGATTGGGCAGTGATTCTTTCAACTAATTTCTTAAACTTCGGTTGTTCTTTCCGGATGTACTCCGAAAATTCCTCTGAATTGGAAAATACTGGCGTAGCTCCAAGATTTTTTATTCTTTCCTGAGCGACAGGATTGTCCTTTAATGAAGAAATTGCCTCGGACATTTTAGCCACATATGCTTCCGGCGTACCTTTAGGGAATACATAGCCATCCCATGCATAAAGTTCATAGTCCTTCAACCCAAGCTCTTTTAACGTAGGAACTTCAGGAAACGCCTCTAGTCTTTCATTCGAAGTCACTGCAAGAGCTTTGAGAGTGCCCTCCTTTACATGATTTAAGACGTTCGGAGCCACATCGATCATGAAAGGAATTCTTCCAGCTAAAACTTCCACGATTGCAGCCGCGCCACCAGCATGCGGGACATGCGTAAGTTCAAGACCAGCTTCTTGCGCAAGATATTCGCCAGCCAAATGGCTCGTTGTCCCAACTCCTGAAGAAGCAAAAAACACGTCTTTTGGATGCTCCTTAGCATATTTAATCAAAGATTCGAAATCGGTAACTCCTGGAAGAGCATTTGGATTAAGAACCATGACTAGGCCAATCTTTGAAAGTTGCCCTGCTGGAATTAAGTCGGTTATGGGGTCGAAACGCTGATTCTTATAGAGATAGGGATTGACGCACATAATGCCATTGGTAACGTAACCAAAGACACCACCATCCGGCTTTTCTTCTAGCATTTGGGTTATACCAATGTTGCCACCTGCTCCAGGGCGGTTCGCGACCCAAATATTCTTGTCAGCATTTTTGCCGATTAAGTCTAGCGAACTTCTTGCCAAGACGTCCCCTCCTCCTCCGGGCGGAAAAGGAACAGTAAGCTTTAGTGAGCTTTCACTTTGCGCTAAAACAATTCCCGGAATTACTACTGCATAGGCAAACCCCGTTGTGAGAGCGCTTTCAAGTAGTTCGCGTCTTTTCATACTACCTCCTGTAAATCGGGAATGTATTGTACAGTACAATAAAACTTATAATCATTTTCCATTTCGCTTCCCATAGCAAGAGGCTATTTCGTCGGAGGATGGGATGAGGTCACTATTCAGTATTGGAAAAGAAAGCGAGAAAAGCAACATTCTCAGGCTTAAGATTTTTTGTTTCATACTTCTCATCCACAAGCGCTAAACCTTAAGAGTGAACTGCCCTGTTTAAATTGAGCTAATTGCACCGCAGAACCAAAAATTTTGAAATAAGTTGAAAAGTCCAATTCCACGCGCTACCAA
>JAJPXW010000309.1 GCA_021205255.1 Burkholderiales bacterium | reverse complement strand
TCAGTCTTTTCCAGCATGGGTGAATTTAGTATCCGAATAGAATGCTAATTGGATAGTTACAGTGCGTGATAGGCAAGGGACATTGAATGAAAGTTCGAGGAACTCTATGGGCAGTGGCTTTTATAAGTCTTTTGTCGGCATGTAGTTGGACAAGCGACCAAATTGGTCCAAACGACTACCAGCTCTCTGGCTATTTCGATTTCACGATGAAGGGTTCTTTTGTAGTGCAGGGTTTGGAAATGCAAGCAGACACCTATTGCCAGCTTGTCAATCCGGGATCGGTACCTCAGGTTTACCACATCGAATATAAAAACAGAGTGTTTAATTACGAAGCAAATAGAGCTTCAGCAGTAATCCGCTTCCACTGCGTCAAATAACTAACCATAAAGCGGTAGAGTCAGACAGCATTAAGGTTTACGCAATATCTTTCGAGGCTCTTGTCGGCCTTTTTCGGGATCTTGTAACTATCTATTTGTTGAAACTCTCAAATGGCACACGAACTAAGTCCTAAACGCCTCGAAAAATTAAAGGATTCCTACATTGCAAACGAGGTGAAGACAATTCGAATCATGTCAGAAATATATTGTCATGATCATCATCTGCGTCAGGGCTCTCAGAACCTTTGCGATGAATGCCAGGATTTTGTCGACTATGCAACGAAACGATTGGCCTGCTGTCCATACGGAGCCTCTAAGCCGGTTTGTAATAAATGCAAAATCCATTGCTTCCAAAAAGATTACAAGACGCTAGCAAAGAAAATTATGGCTTATTCGGGTCCAAGACTTTTATGGACTCATCCTATCCTTGCCATGAGGCATGTAGTTGCAATGTTCCGTAAGGCACCTGACAAGCCAAGAATTTCCAGATCGAAGAATTTGTCTCGCACTTAAACCCTCCAAATAGTTTTTACCATGTGGCTTTTGGTTTTTCCTGTTCTATCAACCCTCTTGTTCTTAGCCCACCTAAAATTTCATGACTTTTACTTCTTTGGATAGTTCCGATGGTTCTTCTAGCACTTTTATTAGTGCCAAGTAGACTAAATCGATACATTCAACAACTAGCTCTTGTCATCTATGGACTTGAATGGGTTTGGACGACTTACGTCCTATACGAGCAGCGCATTGCAATGGGAAGGCCATACATCACGGCAGTATGCATTTTGCTAGGAGTAGCGATCTTTACTTTTCTGACCGCCCTAGTGTTTCAGACTCAGAAACTAAAGAATTACTACGGGAACTGGATTCCTACTCTCAAGTAATTTTAGGATTTCGTAAGGAAGCCAGAGCTAGTGCATTTTGAGGCCTAGCTAATCTTGCATAGCTGTCTCCAAAGGCTCCGCCTGAAGTGCCTCGTTGCCCGTGAATTTGTTTTGTGAATGTTGGATTAAATCTCAACTAGACCATCTTTTCGGGGAGCTTGAGAAAGAGTGCATTTCTCAACACGTTCTTTATTACAGCGATATTGATCTTGCATATTGATGGTCTACTCTTCGGAGCAGGCAACCACTGTAGAACATCAAGCACGGACTTGTTCAGTAGCCACGTCGGTAGCGATTTCCTTACATTTGTCTTCTTCCGAAGAGCAGATTTTTCCTTTTTCCTTTTTCCTTTAAGAACTGTCCTACCTGCTTGATTTTATTAAAGAGAAGACTCCTTAGTCCCAGTGTAAAAACTGCAGGAACTGAAGATTCTCTATCTAATCGTTAACTTAGGGCTAAGTTTGAATCTTCGAGATAGTTTTTGAGTTGTGAAAACTATTCTTCGTATTTTTCTTCAAGCTGATAAGTAACAGGCATTTAAACCTGTTCATCGGCTAGTTTGAGACGAGCATGAATACACCCGTATTTACGGGATTGCTTGTATGCGTCTTTATTCACTGATTGTTTCTCGTGGCATCCTTTTCCGATAGTCGAAATGGATTCGGAATAGGGTAGCATGTAGAAAAGCTGCCAGCCCTCGAATCCAGACAGAGGAGAGTCAGTCGCCTGACCTAATGAAATGGTTAGCTAGCGAAAGTCGGATTTGGTTTGCAGACCTAAGAACTGGTCGGGCTAGACTTATGAAATCTAAGAATCCTTGAATCTTTACAATGGTTATCTAGTCCTTGAAAAAGAAAACTTAAGCCATGTAACTAGGCGAGGAGAGGAATAGGGAACAAAAAAACTTAGAGGAAACCCCTATTTTGAAGTCAAAGTTGTTTGACTTTCGGGCTTTATCTCGGGGATAGAAATAACCCCACCAAATCCACCCATCTCAAAAATTCCAAACAAACTGAATAGAATTTAAAACCTATTAGCCAAGAATCTTGGGTAAGCACAGACTTTCCAGAAGATAGAAATTGGCTTCCAACGTGTGGTTTGTTGGAATATTGAAATTACATAATTCTGGTTGAGGCTAAGAATTTATTCAAAGTTTCAGCTTGGAAAGTGTGGCTTGAGTATTCTGAAGGAATCGCTTCGAAGAACTTATATAAAAGGAGACAATGAACACATGGTTGTTAAGCAAAAAAAGACATTGTGCTTGAGCGCACTTACTAGTGCCGTATGCGCACTAGCGCTGGTCATCGGTGGAATCGGAGCTGTAACTTCTGTTGAAGCGGCAACTACACTTAAATCTCCTCCACAAACAAAGACCATTGAAAAGAAGTCCCTTTCACAAATAAAGGAGGATGCTAAGGAGAAGAGGGAACAAGCTAAAGAACAAAAGAAAGAAGAAGCAAAAGAAAAACTTGAGAACAAGCTTGGCATCCAAAAAAAGGAACCACTTATCCCACTGAAAAAATAAAAATAACTGTATATAGCACTGCTTTGATAACTTGACCTAAGTAAAGAACATCGCTGTGCGTTTTATTAGCCGAGATGCTTGTAATTGTTGTTGCGGGTCTCGGCTAATTTTATGAGTTTTGTTTGCTAGGCCTTTCAAAAGCCCGAATAAAAGCTTCTAAAGAGATTGATTAGATTCTGAACTAGAGTTTTAGGCAGGAATTAAAGACTCAAATGTCAGGACTTTCAACGGCAGTCGAAGCTTTCTCTTAGCGGCTTTAACAAATTCAAAAGCAGGAAAACACAAAGGCACCACTAGAGTTTGCGATGTGTGAAAGAGTGCTTTGAGAACCCTAGTTCTGCCTTTTATTCTCGAATTCGGACCACATCTTAGCTTGAATTTGGTAATAGTCGGGAACATCATCTTCAGGGCTCCTTGGCGCCCTTACTCCATACTGATTTGGTACTGGTTCGGATCCCAGTAGAACAAAAATTAGTACAAACAATTGAAGAAACGGGAAAACCCACGACCAGAAAACCCACCATCCGGTATGGCCTCTATCGTGCAATCTTCTCACTAAAACTGCTATGTAAGGAAAGAAATTAAGAGCTCCCCACACTACCATAAGGGTATATAGAATGGAATCGAGAGCTTGGACTTGGCCAATCGCTGAGGCTACACCAGCAGCTCCGTTGACCTCCTCTTGGTGTAAAGAGTTTTCAAGTCCGAGGTAGAGGAGATAGAGAATTACTGGAAGTATTGCGCTAATGACCACAAATGACCAGAACTCTGCTCGGCTAGCTCTGCCTTTAAAAACAAAGAATTTGCTCCAACAATAGCTGTACCACTTAAACATGTGTTCTTCTCGCTTTGTAGCTAACTAAGTAATTTTAAGACCAAGCTTTCGGAATTATTAAAAGCACAATGAAAGCTATTTTTGTCTCAATTAAGAAATTAGCCGCTTTAGCTAAATCCACGGTATCGCTAAATAGAGTCTATAGGGCTTTGAGAGCAAAGATATCTCTGGCAGTAGACTGAACTACTACCTATCTTTAGTGTACATTTTGGTTTTTAGAAATCTTGAAAATTATGGCTTACACCGCATATAAGTTTGATCCAAAATGGATTAAGAAGAGAGTAAAGGAACTAAAAGCCTCTCTTAAGGCTAATAAAAATACTGATGATTTCTTAGGTTACGGGATTGGGGTTATATGCCAGCGACTGGAAGCCGATCCTAAAAGGTATAGGGACTACGGCCCCTACTGGTGGGCACTGAAAAAATTAATCGCCAAGTATGCAACCGATCAACTTCCAGGTTTGGACGAAATGGACGAAACAATAGCTAAGGAATATAGAGGTAAAACTGATGAGGAGACTTTAGTGATGGCCGATGAGTTCAGGAACGATTATCTCAACCATTTCTTCCTTTATACGAACGAGTTTATGTTGGATCCTGACAGCCCAGATCTTTACCTGCTGAGCGATCCGGATTACGAAAAACTTGCTTTCATTAAGCAGTTAGGATTATGAATGCTGGACAGTTTTTCAAAACGCAGACATAGCTAGCCAATTTTATTTTGGTCTGTAGGTATATAGCCACTATCCTAATCTATCAAAACGAGTTCGCATTACTTGAAACAGAGCTCGAGCCATACGTGCTTTTGGATTCTGATTATGAAAGATTCGCTATGGCTATGGAAATGGCAGGCTGGAATAAGACATAAAAATAAGGGAGCGAGCGTCCTACCGTATATTCGTAATTGCTTAAATTGTTAAGAATTGCGCAAAATAAGTATAAATTTTCATAAAAATGCATAATTAGCCTAGTCAATCCCAAAGAGACAATCTATACCCTACGTCAAGGGGCCACCCATGCCTTCCCGGCATGCTTACGAATTGTTGTTCAAAACGCATTGGATAGACGAATCAGGAAATATAAAACTCACTGTCGATCCCATTGCGATTGCTAATGCCATAGGTG
>JAJPXW010000249.1 GCA_021205255.1 Burkholderiales bacterium | reverse complement strand
CAAACAGTCCTGTCCTGTTCGAACAGAAAAAGCATTCCGTCATTCTTAGGTAAGGACTTACGGAACATCAACCCTAGTTGACGTTGCTGGTCGTTAGTGGCCAATTCTGCAAGTATTTGCTTGCCTGCAACAGATAGTTGGGTGGTTGGAAGTCCTGTCTGTTGCGCAAGAGCAAAAGAAGACAAAGCGCCTATAAATGCGGCAATAAAAGTTTTCTTCATCATGAAAAAGAAAACTCGGGGTGTCCCGAGTTCTTTAGGGAGGTATTAACCAGCCGGCTGGATATTATCAGCTTGTTTGCCCTTGTCGCTGACCTTGAGGTCATAAGTTACGCGCTGACCATCCTTCAGGCGCTTATAGCCATCCATTTTGATAGCTGAGAAATGAGCAAAGAGATCCTCTCCACCATCGTCAGGTGTGATGAAGCCATAGCCCTTTGCATCGCTAAACCATTTAACGGTTCCTTTAGCCATTATTTTTATAACTCCAACAACAAATAAGAGGCATCGTCTCCGCGCTCACAAGCCTTCGTTTTATAGGTATCGACAGCGATAACTAGCTCGGGTTTAATTCAGTTAAACTGTTTTGAAACTTGTCAACTACTTTTTACTGCCTTCACTGCTGTGTGATAAAAGACTCAGCAATAGCGAGAATCCTAAAGAAAGACAAATAAAAGTCAATGAGATTTAGTTTGTATAAAAAATCGTGATGGGCAAAATCAGCAAAGATTTTTTACATTTAAAATTCTTTGTAACCCCAATATAATCGAACTTCCCACAGAATTGTGAAGCAAAGCGAAGGCACAGTATTTTGTCCTAAACTCTTAGGTACGAATTATTCACTTGTTGTTAAGTAACCACAAAAGTAAAAGGCCATGTCGCGTACACAGACTAATACCACGACAGCTGTAAGGCAGAGGATAAAACTTCAGAAGCCTTCCAAGTGGCAGGTCATATTTCATAACGATGATAAGACGACGATGGATTTTGTCGTCGGAGTTTTAATGGAGATTTTTGATAAGCCACAAGACGTAGCTCAAGACATTATGCTCAAAGTTCACTTTGAGGGTAAAGCGAGAGCAGGAATTTACACCAAGGAGATCGCGGAAACAAAAGTGGAAGAGACCAAATTGTTGGCTCGAAATGCGGGATACCCATTGGTTGTAACTATGGAAAGGTATTAAACAGATAATATGCAGCCTTTAACAAAAGAACTAACAGATGCAATGCTCATGATGTTTTGGCGTGGCACGAGAGATAAAGTCAAATACGTCACGCTCGAATATTTATTATGGGCTCTAATCCAGACCGAGTCGGTTTCAAAAGCATTGTCCATGTTTGATCTGAAGCCGGAGGATCTTCTTAAAGTATTAGATAAGAGCATTAGAAAAGAAGCTTCCGAGATGCCTTGCAAAATGGAGAAGGCCGAGCCAGTCATGACGCAGAGCATGAGGAGGGTAATCGTTAATGCCGAAGCTATCTCCAGAAAAGAAAGAAAGGATCAGATCGATAGCTTGACAGTGCTAGAGGCATTGATGGCAGAAAAGGATTCCGAAGCCACCTATATTCTGAATACTTTTGACTTCAATCGGGATGATCTCTCGGAGTATCGAGAAAATCTGAGCCACGAGGAAAAGGAAAGCAGAAATAGCACTTCCAACTCTTCTTTTGCGAGACCGCCTGAAGATACTTATATCAATCCTTACTACACGCCACGTCATAATCAACCTGATGATGACGAGGCGGAAACGATGCAGCCGAATGGTCCTCGTAAACCGAAGGAAAAGAGCATGCTAGCTTTGTTTGCCCTGAATCTTAACGAGGAAGCTAAAGCTGGCAGGATCGATCCAATCATTGGCCGTCAGGACGAAGTCGAGCGTGTGATGCAGGTGATTTGCAGACGGCGCAAGAACAATCCACTGCTAGTCGGAGAGGCCGGCGTGGGGAAGACGGCAGTTGCTGAAGGATTGGCATATAGGATAGTTAACGGTGACGTGCCTGATGCTCTTAAAGGTTTTGAAGTCTATGCGCTTGACCTAGGAGCATTAGTTGCTGGAACAAAATTTAGAGGCGACTTTGAAGAGAGAATGAAAAACCTCATTAAGGAAGTCGAAAGCAAGCCTAAAGTTATTTTGTTCCTTGATGAAATTCACCAGGTTCTTGGTACCGGCGCACAGGAAGGCGCAGGAGACGCTGCTACATTGCTTAAGCCATCCCTTGCAAGAGGCACCGTTAGAGTAATTGGCGCCACCACTTACGATGAACTTAGGAAGTTCTTAAACAAGGATTCCGCCTTATTAAGAAGATTCCAGAAAATCGATATCGAAGAGCCAAGCCAGGAAGACACCATAGAAATCCTCAAAGGCCTCAAGAGTCGTTTTGAAGAGCATCATGGGGTCAAATATCAAGAATCAGCTATTAAAGCGGCTGTAGAGCTTACTGACCGGTATATTACCGATAGGAAGCTTCCAGATAAAGCTATTGATGTGATCGATGAAGCTGGTGCGAGAAAGCGTCTGAAGACCAATGTAAAGGAAGCTGTCATTACCAGAGCTGAAATTGAAGAGGTCATTTCAAAACTAGCCCGAATTCCTCCTCAAGCGGTCAATACCGATGATAAGAAGAGGCTTAAAGGTTTGGACGAAGCCTTAAAGAAAGTTATCTATGGCCAAGATGAGGCGATTAACACCGTTAGCGATGCCATTAAGCTTTCGAGAAGCGGCCTTGGTAAGATCGATCGGCCAATCGGTTCGTTCCTGTTTGCTGGACCTACTGGGGTAGGTAAGACAGAGCTCGCTCGTCAGCTAGCTAGTCAACTCGGTATTGAACTTATTCGCTTTGACATGAGCGAATATGTGGAGAGGTTTAACGTTTCACGCTTGATCGGTGCACCTCCCGGATATGTTGGCTATGATCAAGGTGGCCAGTTGACTGAAGCGGTTACTAAGCATCCGCATGCCGTGCTTCTAATGGATGAAATAGAGAAGGCTCACCCCGACATCTATAACATCCTGCTACAGGTGATGGATCATGGCGCATTGACTGACAACAATGGTAAGACTGCGGATTTCCGAAACGTAATCCTCATCATGACCACTAATGCTGGTTCTAAGGATCTCAGTCGCCGTTCTATTGGCTTTGTTAAGGAATCTCATTACGGCGATGAATCGGCTGAATTGGCCAAGACTTTTACCCCTGAATTCCGGAATAGACTTGACGCTATCATTTCGTTTAAGCCACTTGGTGAAGAGCAGATTAAGAAAGTCGCTGAAAAAATGCTCGGAGAAATCAAAGTTCAGCTTAAGCGCAGAAGAGTGGAAGCCGTGTTCGGTGAGAACTTAATTGCGTGGCTTGCCCAGAAAGGCTTTGATCCAACGATGGGTGCCAGACCAATGCAGAGAATAATTCAAAGCACAGTACGTAAGGCACTTGCCGACGAGCTTCTCTTTGGCAAACTTTCCAGAGGCGGACTTGTTTATGTAGATAGGGACGAAAACGGAAAGATCACCTTGGATGTCAGAAAGAAAGGCGATGTCAAGAAAGATGAGGACAAGGTGCCTGCTACCGCAGACGCCTAGTCCAATTAACTAATTCCCGATGACCCGAAGCCTCCAGCGCCACGCTCGGAGGCTTCAAATTTATCTACGATCTTTAATTCCGGTCTAATGACGGGAACAAAGATCATCTGGGCGATGCGATCCATCGGTTGAATCGTGAAGGGTTCATTACCTCGATTCCAGCAAGAGACTAGCAACTCTCCTTGATAGTCGGAATCAATTAATCCAATTAGGTTTCCTAAAACAATTCCATGTTTATGCCCGAGACCGGAACGGGGCAATATCAGTGCCGCTACTTTAGGGTCCCGAATATGAATAGCCAAACCAGTTTTTATTAAAACGGTTTCGCCTGGTCCAATGGTCAAGGGTTCGTCCAAGAGGGCTCTTAGGTCGATACCAGCGGCTCCTTCTGAGCCGTAACTTGGCGGATTGAGCTTAGCCCGATCATCTAGATATTTAAGCTGAACCAGCATCTTCTTCCTTTTGGGCTAAAAGCTGAGCTGCTCGCTCTATGATTTTCTGAGCTAGCTCCAATTTCGTCATGTCACCTAATGGCGTGACGCCAAATTCATCAATAAAGCTAGCGTTATTAGTGTCCTTGCCAGCCGCAGAAGCGTGGTTGGCGACTATAAGAGCGACACCTTTTTCTTTGAGTTTAGTTTCTGCGTTTTCAGTGATATCGTTGGTTTCGGCTGCAAAACCAATGCAGACTGGAGCATTTCGAAGAGCAGCGACAGTTGCCAAAATGTCGGGGTTTTTAGTGAATTGCAAAGTAGGAGCGTAGTCACCTTGCTTCTTGAGTTTGACTGAAGATGGATTAGCAATTCCCCAGTCGCAAACTGCGGCCACACCAATAAAAAGATCGGGTCGATTAATTTCGATTTGTTTTAATACCGCGTCTTTCATTTGCTTAGCGGTTACTACATCAATTCTTTTAACGCCTTCTGGAGTTTGTAAGGTAACAGGTCCGGCAACCAGCACGGTTTGCCCTCCGGCTCGAGCTGCTTGCAAGGCAATGTCAAAACCCTGCTTGCCACTAGAATGGTTAGTAATGCCTCTTACCGGATCAATTGGTTCAAAAGTAGGTCCAGCTGTAATTAAAACCTTTTTACCTTCCAAAAGTTTTGGAGTAAATAAGCGAATGACGTCCTCAAGAATGTCCTTGGGTTCCTTAAGGCGTCCGTCCCCTTTATCGCCGCAGGCTTGTTCG
>JAJPXW010000199.1 GCA_021205255.1 Burkholderiales bacterium | reverse complement strand
ATTGTTAATACAAAGCCAGTTCTTGCCATTTGAATAATGGTGATACGGCCAGTACCGAATATGATTGCATTTGGTGGAGTTCCCACTGGCATCATAAAGGCTGCCGAGCATGCAAGAGCTGTAGTAATCAAAAGCGACTGAGTTGGAACACCGAGTATCGGAGCAGCGTTTGCAAGCAGTGGCATCATAGTGGCAGCCAATGCGGTATTGGATGTGAAGTTAGTAACAACAGCAACCAGTGCGCATATGCCAACAATTACCCAGAAAGCTGGAGCATGCGCAAACATAGTAGCCTGCGCAGCAATCAGTTCACCGCATCCAGACTTCTGAATGGCATCTGCCATTGAGAGGCCACCACCGAACAGAAGCAAGACGTCCCAGGAAATGTTTTCTGCATCTTTCCAGGAAAGAGCTCTGATTCCATGCTTGATGTCGACAGGAATGCAGAAAAGCAAAATTCCACAGAACATACCTACAACGGCTTCGCTCATGGGTTTAAATGGCTGGCTTCCAAAAATAGTTATATCTTGGATAAAGGAACCAAACGACCACAGGAAGATTGCGAGGATAAACACTGCGGCAACTGCTTTTTCACCGTTATTTAACGGTCCCATGCGCCCTAGTTCATCTTTAACCCACTCGGCACCGCCTTTGACTTCCTTAATAGTATTTCTATAGAGAATCTTAGTCAGAATGAACCAGCATACAGGTAAAAAGATGATAACGACTGGCATGCCGACTTTCATCCACTCAAGAAGGTTGACCTGAATGCCGTAAGTCTGTTCCATGTAGCGGACATAGATACCATTTGGCGGAGAACCGATGATCGTACCCATGCCTCCGATAGAGGCGCCGTAGGCAATGGCAAGCAATATGCAGAGAGCAAAATTCTTTTCCGTTTCTAGAATCTCTCCACCATTTGCCTCGCGAACTAAGTTAAGGATTGCCAATGCAATTGGAATCATCATGGCGGCTGTTGCAGTATTCGACACCCACATAGAGATGAAGGCAGTGGCAAACATCAAACCGCCAACAATGGCTCCTGAAGTAGTACCGAATATTCTTAATGTGGTTAGTGCGATTCGTCTGTCAAGTCCCCAACGAGACACACCAGCAGCCAGAATGAAACCTCCCATAAAGAGGAAGATTGTGCTAGACGCATATGGTGCCATAGCCGCTGCTCCCGTAGTTACTTTTAACATCGGGAAAGCAACTATTGGAACCAATGCGGTAACAGCAATTGGGACTGCCTCTGTAAACCACCAGAGAGCCATGAGCAGAACTACTGCTAAACAGGCGCGACCGGCATGGGAAAATGGAACCATTTCCCCAGCCGAATTTAAATATTCAGAAGGAAGTAAATAGTACGTAAGGATAGCCAGTAGTGGCGCAGCTACAAGTACAAAGCGCTTTACCCCCGGCGAAAACGTACCAATGTTGATCTTTGAGTCCATAGGTTTCCTCAAGTGCGATTTGCAAGATACAAATTATTGCAATTGAGTATAGACAGACAAAACTCTATAAAAATGTGGTGGACTCAAAATTTTCTTTTGTAATCAACGCGGAATAGGGAAATTACTATATTGGTTGTGTGTATACGGGATATTTGCTCATTTAAATGACATAAGTGTTAATACTTATTATCGAAAATCAAAAGAGGTCGTCCATTAGGATGATAGTTGGCCTTAAAGCAAATTTCCCCATTTGATAGTGGAAGTAAGTGGCTAGAAGTTATAGAAGAGAAGTAAAGGTGCTTTCTATTGAAAGATAGGGGATACCCGTAAGCGAGAACCTGACTTTGCGAAAATCACCAAGACTAATTCAGCGCGGAAACCTATTTTCAATATGTGGGGTAACGCTTCTACCTTTCGTCCGTTTATAGAGAGTCTTTAGGAATGTAAAGGTTTTGACATGAAAAAACCGCCTTTGGTAAGGCGGTTTGACCTAGAAGGGTTTACTCTCCTTCGACTGTTCCTTCGATCACTGCTTCGATAGTCGCATCTTTAAGCTCTTGAAGTTCTTCAGCTTTCGGATCAAGTTTTGGTTTCTGTTCCGTTGAGCAACCACAGTTGCATGAGCTTTTTGTTTCGTCGTCTTTCTTGACGTCGTTTGTGGTATCGGCCATAAGTTTCTCCTTAACCATCAGGGTAGCCCTGATTGAACTAGATTAATGAAGTCTATAGCCCTATGTTTAATGTAGCTATTGAAAAGTCCGAATTAGGCATTAACCAAAACTATGTGAATTCCTCCATTCAGGGGAATTTATGCCTGAAAAAGCCATCACCCACTAGAATTCGTTTCATGGAAACCATCTAAATAAAAACAGTAAAGAGTATGAAAAGCAAATTTAACAGTTTGTCCTGTATGTTTTGGGGCGGTCTTGTATGCGGCTCCATTTTCTGGATTTTTCTCGTTGGAGCCATGTTTTCCCTTTACGACTATATCGATATAAAGTGGTTGAAAGCCTCCGTAGCCTGGTTTTTCGTGGTTTCCGTACTGGGCTATTTCTTTTGGACTTTCCTTTTTTCAGTACTAACCATTCGAGCCAGCATTACCTACCAAGGCAATAAGTTCCTTAAATACGGCACATGGGTAGTAATTGCCATTTACACGATAGGAGTGATGGGAGCTTGGGCAGTTCTGACTCACATTACCACCGCTCCAATGATTCGTTGAAAAAAGTTATAGGGTTTTCTTTAATAAGCGTGCTTTTTTCCTAAAATTATTAGAAAA
The DNA here is from genome assembly GCA_021205255.1 of Burkholderiales bacterium. Lineage (GTDB taxonomy): Bacteria > Pseudomonadota > Gammaproteobacteria > Burkholderiales > Burkholderiaceae_F > JAJPXW01. The sequence continues at coordinate 2,038 of JAJPXW010000199.1, read as the reverse complement.
GCACAATTTAATTAATCTTTTATCCGCAACTTTTAACAACAGGCAGACAAAAATGGCTTTGATTGTCCAAAAATACGGCGGGACTTCTGTTGGGAGCACTGAGCGAATTAAGAACGTCGCTAGACGTGTAGCTAAGTGGCAAAAGGCAGGTCACGATGTCATCGTAGTTGTATCTGCGATGAGCGGTGAAACTAATAGGCTGATTGCGTTAGCGCAGGAAATACAGAAGAACCCTGATCCTCGTGAACTAGATGTGGTGGCTTCCACAGGCGAACAAGTTACTATCGGTCTACTTGCCATGGCACTAAAGGCTTTAGGAAGAAAAGCTAAGAGCTACACCGGTCCGCAAGTTAGAATTCTTACAGATAATGCTTTTACTAAAGCCAGAATCAAGGAAATTGATGCTCATCGGATTCGCGAGGATCTTGAAAACGGCAACGTAGTAATCGTGGCCGGTTTCCAGGGATGCGATTCGGAGGGAAATATCACAACCTTAGGACGAGGCGGGTCGGATACCTCGGCAGTTGCATTAGCAGCTGCACTCAAAGCAGACGAGTGCCTTATCTTCACTGATGTAGACGGTATCTATACAACTGATCCAAGAGTAGTGTCGAACGCGCGGAAGATGGATAAGGTTGCTTTTGAGGAAATTTTGGAAATGGCTTCTCTTGGATCCAAAGTTCTTCAAATTCGAAGTGTAGAGTTTGCGGGGAAATACAAAGTACCTACACGTGTTTTGTCTAGCCTTACAGATCCGGATATTCCAATAGAGGAAGAGGAAGAGTCCGGAACATTGATTACGTTTGAGGATTCCAAGATGGAAAGGGTATTAGTGTCCGGCATCGCCTTCAGCCGCAATGAAGCAAAAATTACACTCCCACATGTTCCAGATGTCCCGGGAATTGCCTATAAGATTCTAGGGAGCATTGCAGAGGCCAATATTGAAGTTGACATGATTGTCCAGAACGCCTCAAAGGACGGCATGACGGACTTCAGCTTCACAGTGGCACGTAGTGACTTAGATAAGGCCCTGAAAGTTATTGAAAAGGAAGTTAGTCCTTATATACAAGAGGGCGGTGTTCTAAGCGATCCTTCCATTGCAAAGATTTCAGTAGTTGGTGTTGGCATGAGAAGCCATGCTGGTGTAGCGGCAAAGATGTTCAAAGTCCTAGCCGAAGAAAACATCAATATCAAGATGATTACTACTTCCGAGATTCGTGTTTCTATTATTGTTGACGAAAAATACATGGAACTTGCCGTCAGAGCCCTTCATAAAGCGTTTGGCCTCGATAAGGAAACTCGTTCTATGGAACAGTCCCGGCTAATGCATTAATCACAAAAGCTAGTAAGGAAAAGGTGCTACGGCACCTTTTTCAATAATTGCTTCTACTAACTGAATTTTGAGAATAAAAGAAAGGGAGCAATCGCAAAACCGCTCCCTAAAGTTTCAGCACCACCTGAGGAGGGCGCTGAATTCCAAGTTCTTTAACGCTTTAAACCTTATTCACCTTATTAAGAAAAGTGCTTCTTAAGGTGTTCTTTCCAACGTTTTTCGTCTTTCTCCGGTTGTGGGTTCTTAATCACGTCGTTGCACATAAATCTTGGCATCGGTTTCATTCCAAGAAACTGAAAGGCCTTATGGACTGGGAAAAAGACCCCGTCGATGCCTTTGCCTTCAAAGAAATCTCCTTTTCTATCGAAAGCCGAGACTGGCGCATTCCATGTTGAACTAAGCATGTATTTCTTGTGGGTAAGTTTGCCGCCAGTTCCGTAGCCATCTTCAGGATGGGAGTGGTGTCGTCCATCTGTTCCGCAAATCTCAGGCTGCACGAACACTTCGTCTTCGTATTTCTTGAAAGTCCATGGAGGGCTCATCCACCAGCCTGGAGTCTGGACAATGATTACATCGGCTTTTTTTATTTTTTGGACTTCAGCCGCAATTTCGTAAGTGGAACCGACCATGGTGAATTCGACCTCGTGTCCTAAATCCTGCAGGACTTTTACGGCGAGGTCTGTCATACGGTGATTAATTTTTCCA
>JAJPXW010000067.1 GCA_021205255.1 Burkholderiales bacterium | reverse complement strand
CATCAGTACGATATCTGCGGCATCGACTGCTATGTCGCTTCCAATCTTAACAATGGCTGCACTTACATCGGCGCTCTTTAAAGCGGGTGCATCATTGACAACATCGCCAATCATGCAGACTTTGCCATTTTCATGCTTTAAAGTTTCAACACACTTCACTTTATCTCCTGGTAGCAAGTCGGCCATTACCTCAGAAATGCCTAGGCGTCCAGCAAAATAGTTTGCTGCTTGGTGGTTATCTCCAGTAAGTAGAACGGTCTTGACTTTCATAGAAGTAAGGCTACTGATGACAGACTTGGCAGCATCTTTCAAAATATCGGATAAAGCCGTGAGACCAATGCATTTGCCTTTTATAGCCGTTAAAACAGATGCTTTACCTTCCTTTCTAAAGCGATTAAGCGCTTCTTTGGCTTCAGAAGAAAGTTCAATGGATTTTTCTTTGAGATAACGTTCAGTACCACAGAGAACTTGAGCGCCAGCTACTACTGCGCTGATACCTTTACCGGCTTCCATGCTAAATCCATTAGCTTCCTGAGTTTGAACTCTTCGATTAATGGCATGTTCAACTATCGCCTTACCAAGAGGATGCTCGCTTCTTGATTCTGCTGAAGCCGTCAGCGAAAGCACGTCCTTGTCGCTGATATCGTCAGAGAAGGAAACTACATTGGAGACAGCGAGTTTGCCATAAGTCAGTGTTCCTGTCTTATCGAAAGCGATGGTGTCGACCTTACTCATCTTCTCCAAAGCTTCGCCTGACTTAATGATTACGCCATGTTTAGTGGCCTGACCAACAGCAGCCATAATTGCGGTTGGCGTAGCAAGCACTAGAGCGCATGGACAGAACACTACTAGAACAGTTACTGCTCTTGTGATATCCCCAGTGGCAAAGTAAGTAAACACCGCAATTAGAAGTGCTACAGGGACTAGCCAACTGGCCCATTTATCAGCAATTCTCTGAATTGGAGCTCTCTTAGTCTCGGCTTCGTTGACCATATGGATAAGCTTTTGCAACGAACTGTCTTCGCCAACTTTAGTAGCTTTGATATCGATGCTGCCGAACCTATTCAAAGTTCCACAAAATACCTCGTCACCTTTCTCTTTATCGACTGGTAATGATTCTCCAGTCATGATGGATTGATCAAGAGAAGTATGGCCAGTAACAATGACGCCGTCGACTGGAACTGTTTCACCTGGAAGAATACGTAGCACATCATCGACTTTGATTTCTTCGGCACGGATCATTTCCAAGCCAGTTGCTGTTACTTTGCGACCTTTCTGTGGCGCAAGACTAATGAGCTGCTTTATACCTTTACGAGCCCTTTCAGTGGTTTTGTCTTCCAATATGGCGCCAATAGCCATAATGAACGCTACTTCTCCGGCGGCAAATAGGTCACCGATGGCAATAGCAGCAAACATTGCAATAGTGATTAGCAATGCTGAAGAGATCTTACTAATGCCCTTGTTGTAGATAATTCGCCAAACGGATAAATAGAGAAGCGGTAACCCGCTAATAATTACAGCGACCCACGCTGGATCGACAGGAACTTTGATATCTGTAAAAGATAAAGCCAGACTGATGAGAAGAAACACGCCTGCGACGCATGTCATCATTGTTCCGGCTAAAAAGTCATTAATTTTCTTCAGCATTTTCAATTTTGAATCGGTTTGAACAATCTCTGCCGACCATTCACTCCAGGGATAACAGGGAAAAATAAGTGAATACCCTATAAGATATTGAACAATTTGTTCGGTATTGGAGGATTCTATCTGTAGTGATAAAGAAAATCAATAACAAAAATTACGAGTTGTACACTATTGAACAAAACTCAAATTCTGTTTAATAAGTAGATGGATAGAAGACAACAAAAGACACGGGCTGCGATTTTCGAGGCGTTTGGAAAACTTCTGGCCGAAGAGGGCTACAACAAAATCACCGTACAGGACATCATTGATGCTGCCAATATTGGGCGCTCGACTTTTTACGGCCATTTCGACACTAAAGCGGATTTGCTACGGGAAATGAACAAGGAGTTGTTCGACCATATCTTCGAAAGTGCTATGGACCATTCACACAAACATGGTTTGTATTCAAAGTCAACTGCGCCGAACTCAGTGTTTTGCCATCTACTGCAGCACTTACAAGAGAACGACCATCACATCCTTGGGTTACTTTCTGGAGAAAGCAGTGACTTGTTCCAACGATATTTCAAGGACAGCCTGAAAGAGTTGATCCGGAAAAAGTATTTTGATCAGCTGCGCACCAATGATTCCGGGGTTCCAATCGACTTCCTAATTAACCACATTTCTGGCAGCTTTGTTGAAATGGTGTTGTGGTGGCTAAAAGGAAATAAGAAACAAAGTCCAGAGCAATTAGATCAATACTTCCGGACGGTCATTGAACCAATTGCCCCAATAAAAACTCCCATACCAATACCAATGGGAGCTGAGAAAAGCTAAACCTACGCGAATAGTAACTAAATCAGAGGACAAGCCAACTCTAGGATTAGTTGGCCTTTAAGGTCTACTCCTCTTCGTTTTGCTCGGCTTCTTTTTGGTTCATTTCTGCGAGCTTGGCAAACAAGGTGGCAATTTCAGCTGCACTTCTCACCTTTAGCTTCCGGCAGATTGAGCCTCTATGGGCCTGCACCGTCTTCTCACTAATGTTGAGTTCAGCGCCAATTTGCTTATTTAAAAGTCCTTGGCCGACTTTTTCTGCCACAACTTTTTCTCGATCGGTTAGGCGATTAAAAGCTGATCTGACTTCCCGCTCTTCTTCAATCTCTTTTCTTTGTTTCCAGTCACGAGCCACAGCTTTTTCGATGGCCTTCAGAAGTCTTTCAGCTTTTACTGGCTTAGGAAGAAAATCGCAAGCTCCATCCTTAATGGCCTTGACAGCCATGTCGATATCGCCATGAGCAGAGACAAAAACAATAGGTAAGTTGCATTTCCTAAGTTTCATCTCTCTTTGCAACTCAATGCCACTCATTTGCGGCATACGAACATCAAGCACGATGCATCCAGGAATTTCCGGATCGTCCAGCTGCAAGAAACTTAGAGGATTGTCATAGGCTCTTGCTGGCCACTTCTCGCCATTCAGTAAAAATAACCAGGACTTTCTCATCGCCGGATCATCATCGATAACTCTGACTAGTGATTTTTCACGCATTGTGTCCATTTTCTTTTCCTAAATGCATATTAGCTAGTGGTAGCTTGACTATGCAGCTCAAGCCTGTGTCTTTATTTCTAACTATTCTTAAGGAGCCTGCCTCGACTTCAAGAAGTTCGCGTACTATGGCTAGGCCTAAACCAAGACCTTCCTTTTTCGAAGATTCGCCGACCTTGTTCATCTTCTCTAGTTGTTCATCGCTTACTGGCGGTCCGTTATCCGTAACAGTAAGCACAGCATCGACATCTGTCTTTTTTAGAGTGATTTGAAGCATGGGATCCTTTTGAAATTCCATTGCATCAGAGGCGTTGCGGATTAAATTAGTTAGAACAAGTTCAATTTCGAGAGGATCGGCGTTCACGTAAACATCTGAAGCAAGGTCTACTTGATGCTTGACTGGAACTTTCCCATTCTTTTCCATTAACTGGATAACTCTTTGAGTAAGCTCAGTCAAATTAATAGAGTCCCGCTGTTTTTTTGCTGATGAACGACTCTTACTGTAGTTGCGAACCATCTCAACTATATCTGCCGCTCGGGAACCTTCACTTTCTATTTCTGAAAGCGCTTCGTGGAGGATATTGGGTTCTACAGAGCCATTACGCTTTATTCGGCGCAACAGGCTTTCAACATAATTATTAATAGCTCCTAGAGGTTGCTTCAGTTCATGGGCAACCGTACTTGAAATCAAGCCAATTGCTGTTGCTCTCTGCAAGGATTCGATGCGTGAAAGGTTCTGTTGGTTTTCAATTTCAGCTTCGAGCTTTTGCTCCATTGCAGCATTCAATTGAGTAGTTTTTCTTCTAACAGCAATTCCTACATAAATGGAGTTAAGAAAGACCACTGCAATAATGATGCCACCTACAATGGCATACCACTTGTATTCATCCCAAAGCCAAGCAATTGTATTTTCGTGGCGATAAATCTCTTGCATGGGCTCCATTAGCTCATACATTTTTCGGTAGTCAGTCGATACCGTCCACTCAAGGCCTTTATCGGGAGTTGGTGGAAGATTGACAAGAAGCTTGATAATTTCTCGGGCTTTGCTAACTGATAAAGAAGGCGCGGCAGAAAGAACCCAGCTAGGATAAAGTTCAGTAGAAGTAGCACAGAAAAAATTAGGCTCCTTTCTTGGCATGATGACTTTAAAGTCATCTGCATTCATTCCAACATCTTCCAAATTCTCCAAGAGGCAAGTAACCACAAAACCTACATCGGCCCTTCCATCCTTAACGTCCTGGAGAACATGAGTCATGGAATCGCCAGTTACCGAAATGGTTTTAAATATTCCTTGGGGATTTGCAAAACCAGCATTCTCTAATTGCCGTAACGGGATATACCAACCAGCAAACGCCCTTTTACTCATTACTGAAAGGCGTTTATCCCTAAGATCCCCGAAATTCGAAATATCGTCACGGTCCTTGGCTACAACTATTGCTGCACCGCTTCCCGCATTTGGATCAGGAGCCTGAGCACTTGTCATAGAAAGTAAAAGAGTCCCTCCACCGCCGTCGAGTATCAAGGAAGTCAGACCACTAGAAGCAATTGCCAAATCGAAATCGTGGTTATAGGCAGCTTTCAGGAAGTCATCCTGGTTATAAATTTTTAC
>JAJPXW010000085.1 GCA_021205255.1 Burkholderiales bacterium | reverse complement strand
ATTTATATTTCTGCCCAAATAGAGTATTTGGGATAATGTACTTTATAGCGAAAAGATAGAATCCGCTCATAAAGCGACCTAACTTTAAAGGTAGTTGCTATGTGTGGGTTCAATATTGGCAAATGCCTATTCAATATGGGCATTCGCCGTACGAGACATCTCACTGAGTATGTCATGAGGGAGTGTTACAGCTTCAATAGCTGTTTTGAGGATTCTTTAATTTAAAGAAACCTCTATTTGCATTTGCGTAATTCCAAGTCGCCTCCTGGCATTTCCAACAAGAACTAAATCCAAAACAAGTGTTGTTGAATCTCTAGTTAGGTTCCCTACTTGTCACTTCCTTTTGGAGGATAAGAAAAATGGAACAACTAAAAGTTGCTGTAAGTTCAAACATCATCTCCTTAATTTCTGTGTCGCGTAAAGTCGTTGACCTTAAAACTGCCGATTTAACTGAGGTGTCGGCAATTGTTCTTACTGCTGAAGACATTAGAAAAGGGATGCTCCAAAAAGTCGAGGCAAATGCTTTCGGCATTCCTGTTTTCCTTTTCCTAGATGAGGACCAAGATACTCCAGACGAAGCCATTGGCCACGTTGTGGGCGTTATTAGCGGAGAACTAACCAATCGGCGTTTATACGGCCGCCAAATCGATGAGGCAGCCCTTCGATATGAAAACCAGGTGCTACCGCCCTTCTTTGGCAAATTAGTCGATTATGTAAAACAAGGCAACGCCCAGTTCGACTGTCCTGGTCATCAAGGCGGATCTTTCTTTAGAAAACATCCAGCTGGTCGCGCTTTCTATGAGTTTTACGCTGAAGAGCTTTTCCGTTCCGACTTGTGTAACGCTGACGTTGATATGGGAGATCTTCTTATTCACGAAGGAGCTCCTTTGAAAGCACAGGAGGAGGCAGCAAAAGTCTATAACGCTGATAAGACATATTTTGTCCTTAACGGCACTTCTGCTTCCAATAAAGTAGTGCTTAACGCTTCCCTGACGCCGGGTGATTTAGTTCTATTCGATAGAAATAACCACAAGTCAGTTCACCAAGGGGCTTTAATTCAAGCTGGCGCTATTCCTGTGTATCTGGAAACAGCTAGGAATCCATATGGATTCATCGGTGGAATTGACGCCAAGTGCTTTAATGAAGAATATTTGCGCAACTTGGTAAAGAAAATTGAACCAGCCAAGGCGGACTGGGATAGGCCTTTCCGGCTAGCAGTTATTCAGTTAGGTACTTATGACGGAACTATTTATAACGCCCGTCAAGTTGCCGATAAGATTGGCCACCTTTGCGACTACATACTGTTTGATTCGGCTTGGGTAGGTTACGAGCAGTTCATTCCTATGATGAAGGATTGCTCACCATTGTTGCTTGATCTCAAACCCGAAGATCCCGGCATTTTTGTTACTCAGTCGGTTCATAAACAGCAAGCTGGTTTTTCTCAGTCTTCGCAGATCCATAAAAAGGATAAGCACGTTAAAGGGCAAAAGCGCTTTATCCCTCACCAGAGAGTTAATAACGCCTATTTAATGCATGCCTCTACTAGTCCTTTCTATCCAATTTTTGCGTCATTGGATGTCAATGCAAGAATGTGCCGAGGCGAAGCTGGAAGAAGATTATGGATTAATTGCGTCAAGACGGCTATTAACGCTAGAAAGCTCATGATAGCCACCTGCCATCACATCAAGCCGTTTATTCCACCTATCGTCAACGGCCGTCGTTGGGAAGATTACCCAACTGATCAGATTGCTTCGGATCTGGATTTCTTTAGATTTGTCCCTGGACAAAAGTGGCATGGATTTGAAGGTTATGTCAGCAATGAGTACTTTGTCGATCCTTGCAAGTTTATGTGCACCACTCCTGGCATTAATACTTCAACAGGCGAATATGATGACTTTGGAGTCCCGGCAAGCATCTTGGCTAACTATTTGCGTGAAAACAGCATTATTCCTGAGAAAAACGACTTGAACTCCATTTTGTTCCTAATGACCCCTGCTGAAGATAAGGACAAGATGGACCATCTCATTACGCAAATAGCTAGATTCGAGAAACTCTTAGATTCGGACGCTCCTATGAATTACGTGCTTCCAACACTATATGGTACCTATGAAGCTCGCTATCGCGGCTACACCATCGACCAGCTATGTCAGGAGATGCACGATTTCTATAAATCCAAGAACATCAAGCTATTACAGAAGCAAATGTTCCGTGAAGAATATTTCCCGAAGATGGTGTGCACGCCTCAGGCAGCCCACTATGAATTCATTAGAGGAAATGTCGAACTTATTCCTCTAAGTAAAGCTGAAGGTCGAGTAGCTGCTGAAGGTGCTTTGCCTTACCCACCCGGTGTAATTTGCTGCGTACCTGGCGAAGTATGGGGCGGTCCTGTTCTTGAATACTTCCTAGCACTAGAAGAAAGCATCAATATGCTTCCAGGATTTACTCCTGAATTGCAAGGTGTCTATATCAAAGACATCGATGGTAAAAAACGTGTCTTCGGAAGTGTCCTTACTGAGCAAGGGTTAAAGAATGCCGAAGCTTCACTTGCCCATTATCAAGAAGGAACATTCCCGCTGACAGAAGGTGTCTGATGTAGGAAGGTGCCATGGCCACCCGTAAACGAGGAAACCATGCCAAGATGACGGTTTTCCAGCTGACGCTGCTAACCGCCATCAACATGATGGGCTCCGGTATTGTCATTCGCTGGCATAGTGCCAAATGCCGATCTTGTGAAATCGACTGCGCCTTTCGGTCTTGTTTTCACCCTGATGTTTAACAGCACGATAGGAAAAGCCGTAATGCTTCTACTGGTGATCTCATGCTTTGGATCGACATTAGGCTGGCAGTTTACGATTGCGAAAGTTTTTCAGCTAGCAGCAAGAGACGGGTTTTTTTCCAAAGTTTTTTGGTCGAGTTAACAAATTTGGTGCACCTGTGGCTGGTATGATTATTATTACAGCGGTTCAATCGCTGTTCGGCTTCATGACAGTCAGTCCAAAACTATTTGACCAGTTTATTGTATTGGTCGACTTGGCTGTTATGACTAATATCATGCCTTATATCCTTTCAATGGCGGCTGTTGCAGTGATCATGAAAAAAGCAGAAGTTCCGCTCAAGGAAGCAAAGCTGTATACAACCGTAGGCTTTGTTGGCGCCGTCTATAGTTTCTATGCCATGGCATCTGCCGGCACAATGGAAGTATTCTGGGGTTCTATCGTTACATTCTTTGGATGGACTCTTTGGGGATTTATCGCAACTAGATTCTCTCCCGCTCAAGATCAAGCTTTATAGACACTTTTTATTGGGGGTTTAGCCCAGGTTTCTCCGTGAGGCCTGGGTCTTTTTTTGATAATTTCTGCATAAGAACGTTTCTAATCGATGGGCATTGTCCGGGATTGTCTCGGAGAATCTGCTTCAACAGTAAGTCCCCTCCTCTTTTGCAATATTTTGAAAAAATGATTTCCTTGAACAGAAATGGCATTACAAATAGACTTCACAAACTGACTTCAAAAAGAAAAAGAAGCATTTTTACGTTTTGATTTTTGCCTAAGCTTCTTACTAACAAACTGGATAAAGATGAGAAATTTTCCCCTATTTACTGCCCTGATCTGTGGAGTCGCCTTTTGTGCTACAAGTTCTATTGCCGCAGATATCAAGGGATCTAGTCCACAGTCCATAAACGCAGGATCCTCAACAGAGTACTCGCAACCGCAAGGATACAAGTCCGTATTTCCTTGGCATGCACCGATGGGTAAAGGCATAGGCGCGAAACCAGGCCGTGTCGTTTGGGCTTACGCTCCAGAATCCGTTCATTGGGATGTTGGAAATTGGTGGGAACCGAAAAACTTCGATCAAAAAGCCGTGCATAACATGGTAAAGAACGGTATTTCGAACCTTTCTGGTGATGCGACTGCTAAGGAAGGCTGGAACGCTCTTTTTATTGCTAATAATGAAGCCCGTGGGAAAGGATCTGTGGGATACAAACCAGGTGAAAAGATTGCTGTAAAAGTAAATATGAACGGCGCGGGTTGGTACAAGGTCAATGATGGTACGACTCGTAAATCATTTAGTAATCCAGTTGTCGTTAGAGAGCTAATTCTCTCATTAGTTGAAGATGGCGGTGTTAGGCCTGAAGACATCACGATTTACGATGTCTCTCGCAACATTCCTGGTTATATGGTCAGACATATCCACGCAGCGCCTCTTCAGAATGTAAATTTCAAATATGCTGATGAAGGAGGTCCAAACGATACGCTCCGTGATATCACTGCCCCTATCGTCTGGTCAAAAGAGTTCAAAGGTGAAGTTGGATATGTGCCTAAAGTTGTTACTGAAGCAGAATATTTGATTAATTTTGCTACGTTGAAAGGCCATAGCATGAATGGCATCACCTTAACTGCAAAGAATCATTTTGGTTCGATCCACAATTCTCACCGAGGAGCTCCACCAGTAGCAGCTGGTCTACACCCTTTTGTCTGGCCCAATAAAATGAATGAATACTCTCCATTAGTTGATCTATGGGGCAACAAAAACTTTGGGCCTAAAACAGTTCTTTACGTCCTTGAAGGCCTTCTGTCGCCAGAAACAGAAAGCGCAGTAATGAATATTGACAAAGACAATGTCTTTTGGAAACAGCCACCTTTCAATGGCAAATTTACAGCCAGCATATTCTTTTCGCAGGATCCAGTGGCTATTGATTCTGTTGGTGCTGATTTCTTAATGAACGAACCAACGATGCAACGTCTCAATCCTCGTCTTCGCAATAACCGTAGCGTTGAAAACTATC
>JAJPXW010000325.1 GCA_021205255.1 Burkholderiales bacterium | reverse complement strand
TATATTCAAGTCCATGACGGGCTTTCACATACTTTAAAGAATGTATATACGATTCTTCTTCATTATTGGCGTAAAGTTCATCAAGGAAGAAACATATTGCCTCAGCTACTTTTGAATTTGAAAATTCCTCCTTTCCAGCAATGTTATAGACGCTATGGGCGGTATTCGTATCAATTAATAAGGAAATAGCTTCACAGCAGTCTCCCACATACAACCAATTTCGAAGATTTTCGCCATCTCCATATATTGGCAAGTCTCCTCCTTCTAAGGCATTTTTAACAAAATGAGGAATTAGCTTCTCAGGAAACTGGCGAGGGCCATAATTATTAGAACAACGGACTATGAGATATGGAAGACCATGTGTTTTTCCATAGGCTTGAACCAAAAGATCAGCACTTGCCTTAGAGGCAGCATAGGGATTAGTAGGATTTAATGGGGCTTCCTCTGAAAAGCTTCTGGAAGAGGATGTGCTTGGACCATAGACTTCATCGGTTGAAATCTGAATAAATTTGCAGGTTTTCCCTTCTCCAGACGAATTTCTTCTTTGCAACAAACAACTTAATAGATTATCCACTCCTACAACATTAGTTTCTATAAATGGGCTCGAAGCAAGGATTGACCTATCAACATGGGTTTCGGCGGCAAAATTTACCAAGAAGTCAGGCTCATACTTTCGAAGAATTTCTTCTACTAAATCTCGGTCTCTAATGTCTCCTTGAATAAATATGTGATTTTCCTCATCCAGAACAGAGGACAAATTGGCCATGTTTCCGGAATAAGTTAGCTTATCTAGAGTTACGACTAAATCTTCTTGCTCTACTCTTTTGTCGACAAACCAGGAGCCAATAAAGCCGGCCCCTCCAGTTACTAGCAGTGTCTTGTTCATTACTACTGTTCAGTAAAAACGATTTCTTCGGTTTTATGTTCAGGTTCCTGGCTAAAGATAACTTTCACCGCTTCTCGAATAGTGGAAACTCCAATTACCTCGACCCCTTGAATTTTGAGATTCGAGCTCACATTTTTAGAAGGCACGATTATTCTCGTAAAACCAAGTTTTGAAGCTTCCTTGATTCTTTCTTGACCTCTACTGACTGGACGTATTTCACCTCCTAGCCCAACTTCTCCGAAAACGGCTGTTTTAGCGGAGACAGCTCTATTTGTCATGGAAGAAACAATTGCCGTAAGGACTGCAAGGTCACTTGCGGTTTCTGTAATTTTTATTCCACCCACTGCGTTAAGGAAAACGTCCTGATCATAAGTCGCAAGTGCAACGTGCCTATGCAATATCGCAAGTAGCATAGTGAGTCTTTGGGCATCGGTACCGACTGTCAGCCGCTTAGGATTTGGCATCATTGATTTATCGACCAAGGCCTGAATTTCAATCAAAATTGGTCTAGTTCCTTCCAGATTTATAAATGTGACGCTACCCGGCACGCCTTCCCTTCTTTCAGCCAAAAACATTGCCGAAGGATTGCGGACACCTCGAAGGCCTTTATCGGTCATGCCAAAGACGCCTATTTCGTTTACCGATCCGAAGCGGTTTTTACATGCCCGTAATATGCGGTAATTTGACTCAGTATCTCCTTCAAAATAAAGAACCGTGTCTACCATGTGTTCCAAAACTCTTGGACCAGCCATGGCTCCTTCCTTTGTAACATGGCCAACAAAAATCACCCCGATGCCTTTTCTCTTTGCAATTCTTGTAAGTCTTGCCGCGCATTCCTTCACTTGTGAAATTGAACAAGGAGCAGCTGACAAGTCGTCGGAAAACATCGTTTGAATAGAGTCAATAACTACCCATTGAGGAGAGGTGTCAGTGATAATTCGTTCGATTTTTTCTAGTTGGATTTCGCTGATAAATTTAAGACCTTTAGTATCTACCTCTAGTCTCTTTGCTCGTAAGGCAACCTGCATAGGACTTTCTTCGCCACTTGCATAAAGACAGGATTGACCGAGACCGGTCATCTTGCACATTGCTTGCAACAGAAGCGTAGATTTTCCAATTCCAGGGTCACCACCGATCAGAATTACAGAACCTGGAACGAAGCCTCCACCAAGAGATCGTTCTAGTTCTGCCATGCCTATGAGAATGCGTGGGGCTTCTTCAGCGGTTAATTCAGATAGATCTAGGACTTCGCTTGTGCCTGCCAAAGCCGCTGGCAATTTGGTCTTTTCTGTTTGTTCGGCTTTGGCATAACGGTTAACTGGCTCATCAGCAATTTTTATTTCCTTCATTGTGTTGTACTGTTTGCATGATGGGCATTGACCGAACCACTTAATGGAGTCGTATCCGCACTCGGTGCAGACCCAGGCTGTCCTTGCCTTTGTTCTAGTTGCCATATGAATTATCCGAATCTAAGAACCGAAAATTTTACAGAAGTATTTTTCTTTAAGTATCAAAATCGCCATTTGCCACAGTCTACAAGTTTCTTCACTTAGCTCAGTTATCCCCTCCAAATCACAACTGTTAACCAAATATGTGCGCTTTGGAGGATTTCTCATCTTTCTATAACCTAGTAAAGTAGAATCTGCGCAATGTAGCCAACAGAGAAAGCCCTCAGCCAAACATGGATCTTCCAAAAATAAAATTTAGCGAGCGCTATGCGTCATATTTACAGCCAATGCTCTTGCTGGTTGTGGACTATGTGGCTATTCTCGCCGCGGAACAATGCGCTATTCACTTGCGCTACTTGATCATCACGTCCTTAGGGTTCGATTTAGGCCACTTTCGCCTAACTCCTTTCCTTTTTTATTTAGTTCTTCCTGCAATTTTCATTGTTTTCTTGCATTGGGGGAGAACTTATATACGACTACTATCGATTGGGGAGATGTTCAGGAAAACTTTTAACACAATCGTGACGGCTATTGTCGTTTCAATTATTGTTCTTTTCCTGATTTCAAAAGCCGCAATAGTTTCAAGATTGTTTATTGCTCTTCTAGGCGCATGCGTATTTGTCTTTGTGTGCAGCGGCAGATTGATAATGCGTTCCATTCTTAACCATTACAACGCCCTACTTGAACCAACTATATTGATAGGATCCGACAAAACAGCGCAGAAAGTACTTAGATACACTGCGAACAATATTTTCTTTGGGATTCGAGTAATTGGAGTCATTGACGATGTACCTAATGGAAAGGCTTTTGATAGCACCTATCCATACCTTGGTCCGACTTCCCAAGCTCAGGAAATAATCAAAAAGACAGGAGTTCAAAATATCCTGATACTGGCACCAAAAATGTCGCCTGAGAAGATATGTGCATTGGTCGATATGATATTTCCTTTAGTTAAGAACGTCTCCTACGTTCCTGACACAGAAGAGATGCCGGTCTCCAATATGGAAATGCATCGACTGTATTCCGAAAATATAGTTGTCATGACCGTAAACAATAACTTAACCCGCTGGTACAACATTCTTACCAAACGGGTATTTGATACGGTTCTGGCTTTCTTTGGAACTTTGCTAGTTTCGCCTTTTCTTCTTCTCATTGCCATCCTTATTAAATTAGAAAGTCCTGGACCTGTTTTTTACACTCACCTACGTATTGGCCATAACGGCAAAACCTTTAAGTGCATAAAGTTCCGGTCCATGGTAAAGGATGCCGACAAAAAGCTTAACAAGTATCTCAAAGCCAATCCTTCGGCACAAAAGGAGTGGAATACGACTTTCAAGTTGAAAAAAGATCCAAGAGTTACCCGAGTTGGAAAATTTTTAAGAAGAACTTCACTGGACGAACTTCCCCAGCTTTTTAATGTGCTAATGGGTCAAATGAGCCTAGTAGGTCCAAGACCTATAACAAAGCCTGAAGTTAAAAAATACGGTAGATATTTTGTGGACTACAAACTGGCTAGTCCCGGAATGACCGGCCTATGGCAAGTAAGCGGACGCAGCAATACTTCCTATGGAAACCGTGTTAGGCTTGATGCCTGGTATATCAGGAACTGGAATCTCTGGCTCGATATTGGAATATTGATCAGGACAATAAAAGTCTTGCTTTCAAAAAGACCAGGTGCTTATTAGAAAGGACTGCCTTTTGAAACAGCTTTCTAAAATTAAGATTGAGAAGGATAGTGGATTTGCTTTAGCGTATCGATTAGTTTTGGAAAATCAGATAGCTTCCTTCTACCTTCCATAATCTCGTCCACAAGCTCAATAATAGGCACTCTTAACCCATCATTGCGGGCAATTTTAAGGGCTCCCTTAATTGCATTTACACCCTCTACTACCATTGATACTTCATTGAGGGCTTCTTCAAAAGGAACGCCTTGTCCTATTAGTTCACCAAACTTCCTATTTCTACTATGTTTACTTCCTATGGTGGTAAGCAGGTCTCCAAAGCAACACAGGCCGAGAACTGTCTCTTCTTTCCCTCCCCCAGCAAGAATAAGACTACGAATTTCTTTAAGACCTAAAGTAGCAAGAAGTGCGTTGAAATTGGCTCCTAAAGACATCCCTTTGCTTATTCCATAGCCAATAGCCAAAATATTTTTTAATGCTCCTCCTAGCTCAGCACCAATTACGTCCGACGTCCTAGGCAAAAAGACGGGCACATGTTCAAATATTTCAACAACTCTATTCATTGCAGAATTGGATTTCGATGCCATTTCCAAACCGAAAGGAAGACCTTTAACTACTTCTTCTGCATGGCTCGGTCCAGTCAATACCACAAGTTCATTTTGAGGAAGATATTTAGAGATTGTTTGGCTTGGTACTTGAAGAGTTTGATCGTTTAACCCTTTGACTAAAGAGATAAGAATATTCTCTTGCCTAATAAAAGGAGAAACGGTTTTCACAATGCGTTCAAGAT
>JAJPXW010000043.1 GCA_021205255.1 Burkholderiales bacterium | reverse complement strand
CTTAGTAGCTATTGGTGTTACAGCAGCTCTTGGATCTATTGCCATAACGTCATCCGCCGAATCCCAAGTTACTCTATATGGTCATATAGAAGAAGGGGTAATGGTTCAAAAACAGCGCACTCTTCCTGCGCAAGTTGAATTAGTTTCTGGAATGGATCAAGGTTCTCGATGGGGCATAAGAGGGACTGAAGATCTCGGAAATGGAAGTTGGGTTGGCGTTATTTTAGAGCAAGGGTTTTCGGCAAATGATGGCACAATAAATGACGGAAGTTATGGCACTGGCAATAGCGGTTTTACCCGTGAGGCAATACTCAATGCTGGAGGAGATTGGGGAAGTTTCGCAATGGGCCGCACAGGAGCTCTTTCATTTACTGGTTCTAGATCAATCCTAACTGGTTGGCTTTTCGGTATGGACTGGGAAATGGGCGGTTGGTCCGCTTATGTCAATTCTCCAGGAAGGATGAATAATACGATTACTTACCAAACACCAGATTTTGGAGGCTTCAAAGTTAGCCTGATGTATAGCAATGGAGTAGGAAAAGATACTTCCCAGTGGTCACATAATACTCATTACTATGGAATTGGAATCATCTACGACGCTAACCACATAAGATCAAGTTTGATCTACGAAAATCTAGACTGGAAAGGCTCTAAATACGGGAATGATGACCACAATCCAGTGCATGGAGACCAAAATCAACTTAATTTTGGATTTGAATACGATTTTGGTAGTTGGACACCCGGTTTCGCTTACCAATGGAGCCACCAAAAGAATGGGCAGCAAATTAACATGTTCGGTATAAATGCGAAGATAGACGCCGGGGGTGGCGATTTATTAATCGGTTTCAAATATATTTTTGGAAAAGATACCTCACCATATAAATATGCAAATGGTCTTACAGGCCTTGTGGCTGAATATGGCGACAATAAACAAAGACTCTGGCAAATTGACATAGCCTATATTTATCCCCTCAGTAAAAGAACCTCTTTAAAGTTTTTAGGTTCTTATTCTGGAGGTGGAAAGAGTTGGAATAATGACGAATGGCTGGCTTCGAAGTTTAATGGGTTTTCTCCAAGCGTAGGACAAATTTATAACGGTTATCAGCTTATGGCTGGACTTAGCCACAGCTTCTAAGATACCCATTTAACTCAACGATGGAGCTCTGGCTTGGTTGATCAACTCTTAAAAGAAAAGGTAGGGACTATCTTTCTTGTGATCTAAATCTAATTGACATCCAACTACTATGATATAAGCCTCTAGTAAGCCAGAGCGCCTTAACAAGTTTGCAGTATCAATAGAAACACAGCACCTAATTGTTTGAGCTTTGACATCGGTAATCCTCAGATTGCTCTTGATTAAAAGATAGGGTCCAAAAAAGAGCTCCCGCTGTTGTAACGGGAGCTAAACGCTGTGAATTTAGGAAAAAATGAAGACTTTAGTCGATCATTAACTCTGAAGAATGTTGCTAATCTGATCGGCAGTGTGCATCAGATCATATGTCTGTGAATCGTCGAATGCTGCGAACACCTGACCAATCTTATCTGTGATTACATACATGTCATCGGGTGTCTTTTCGATCCAGCCGAGATCCATCAACTTGGCAAGTTTGCGGCGGACGGTCTCGCGTGGAATCCCTGTTACATCGGAGATGGATAGGGCGTTGCATGGGAGCATCTGTTGCGTCTGACCAGAGATATGGGGCTGAATGCCACGTCTTTCATCGTAGAACCGTTCGGTGTTGCGGGAGGCAATTTCGCCGAGGACGAGGCAGAGAGTCAAGTCACCATCGTAGGCTTGGTACATGGCGCGAAGACGGCTGGTCATGAAACGAAGAAGAAGCACTGAGAGGATGTCTCTGTGGGATGCGTAGACTTCAGGGGAAACGCCTGAAGGGATGTGCATGGCGGTTGGTAGTTCGGTAGGGAAGGCTGCACGGTCACGAGGTGTACGACGCATTCTTAACATTTTGAGCTCCTTTATCTATTCCAGTTGTTCTTTTGTGATCTTTGAACTTCTTACTAATCACTAGGATTTAGCTGTAAGTGTTTTTACTAACTGTGTGCATGATATCGGGAAATCCCGTAATGTGCAAGTCATTTTGAAAGAAAATACATAGCGTAAAGAAGGGAGGGGTAAGGGGGTTATTAGGATAAATACCATAAAAACAATTAGTTACTAATACCCTCTCCATAGCTGTTTTTCTGCCTCGAACCTTAAATCATGACCCATTTTGGGTTCAGGGTTTACTTTAGTCTCAAACTGGAATAAAGAAACTTTCACCCATTTTGGAACGTGAACCATAATTCTTTACCCTATGAAGCCAGTATCCATCGGCCATTTGAACTATTTACCGAGCTGCAGACGCAAATCCTTGTAAAAATCATAGCGGGAAGAATCAATGGTTCCGTCTGCTACTGCTTTCTTGACAGCACAATCCGGCTCTTCTAAATGTCTGCAATTCGCAAATCTGCAGTGACCTTTTAACGCCTTAATTTCAGGCATTCCATTAATTAAATCTTCTACCGTAAGATGCGCTAATCCAAATTCTTGAAAGCCAGGAGACTCGACGATTGCTCCATCTTTTCCAAATTGAAAGAGTCTGACAGAAGTAGTCGTTTGCTTGCCAAGGTTTAAGGCAGTTGAGTACTCTTGTGTTTTTTGCTGGGCATTTTCAATCAGAAGATTAAGGATAGAGGATTTGCCCATTCCTGACTGTCCAATCAGCAGAGTTATTTTGTGCTCAAAGATTGGAATAAGAATGAGCTTAGCTTCTACTGGTTGTGTTTTGACTGAAATTTCTACGGTATGGACGCCTAAGCTTTCAAGTTGTTCAACGAAAGGTCTAATACTTGCATTATCTTCAACAAAGTCCGTTTTATTCCTAATAGCAATTAAAGGAATATTGGCCGCATCGCATGCAAGAATAGCTCTCCAAATGAAATGTTTATTGAAGACTGGTCTACTAGCAAATACCACTGCAGTCTGGTCAATATTGGCGGCCATTGGTTTAGTACGAAATTGATCGCTTCTAAATAGCAGAGATTTGCGAGGAAGAACTTTTTCGATAGAACACTGCGAAGCATCGGCTGTGCGGTGACAGATAACTTGGTCTCCCACCACAACATCGCCTTTTCTGCCTTTACGGATTGCCTCTAGCAAATTACCGTGCGGATCTTCCACAAAGTTGCGGTGACCATGCACCGCAACTACTCTTCCTTGAAATTCCTTACTAACCATTATTTAGCAACTTCATAGGATTTGATTGCATTAATTCTAGCCATTGCATTGGGATGCGAACTATAGAATGCAGAGTAAATCCTATCAGGTGTCAATGTCGAAGCGTTATCGCTATAGAGCTTCGTTAAAGCAGTGATTAAGGCCGGACCGCTTGAATTTTTGACTGCAAACCTATCAGCCTCGAATTCATGCTTTCTTGAAAATATGCTAGTAAGTGGCGTGAAAGGAAAAGTGAACACGGGCAAAGCAAGGAAAAAGAGAATTAAAGCCACGCCATGGCTTTCACCCTCAGCTAACGTTACTCCAAGACCTTCGTAGAACCATGGAGCAGTCGATACCCAGTTCAAAACAGCAAAAATGATAAAAGTCAGCAAGAAAGAAACCCCCATCATTTTGAATATGTGTTTGAGCTTATAGTGTCCGAGCTCATGGGCTAGAACAGCCTCGGTTTCCTCAGGGGAAAGCTTATTGATAAGAGTATCGAAGAATACGATTCTCTTATTTTTACCAAAGCCAGTCATGTAGGCATTTCCTTTTGCATTTCTTTTGGAAGCGTCCATGACGAATAGGCCATTGGATTCAAAGCCAACTCTTTTTAAAAGGGAATTGATTCTGTCGTAAAGAGGCCCTTCTGGAAGATTTTGGAATTTATTGAATAGAGGAGCAATGAAAGTTGGGTAGAACCACTGCAATCCTAATGTGAAGACCACAACGGCAATCCAGGCATAAAGCCACCAGTAGGATCCGGCTGCTTGCCAGAACCAGAATATCAGTGCAAGGAGTGGAACGCCAATAATGACACTAAGAGTGGTTGAAAGAGCTAGATCTTTAAAGAACTGCGCAGGTTTCATCGTGTTAAATCCAAACTTTTGCTCCAGTCCAAACTGTGCTGCCCAGGAGAAAGGAAGATCGACAAGTTCATTAAAGAGACTAAATGCGCCCACAATGATGATCTGAGCCAAAATTCCATTACCCAGCCACTCTGTGACATTCATATAGATAAATTCAATTAGCCCACCAAAAGTAGCTATCAATATGACGGCCAAACCTACCCATCTTTCCTTTTGGACAAACTTGATTTTCGCAATTGTGTAATCAGCAGCTTTGCGATGAGCTTCTAGAGTAATTTTTTTAGCAAATGCCTTAGGAACTTCTTCGCGGTGATCCTCCACCGACTTGATTTGTCTGGCATCAAGCCAGAATTTCAATCCTGTGTCTAATGCAAGAAAACACAGAAAAACAACTGCAAATGAAATAGCCACTAGATATCCTTTAAAAATTGGTTAGTGCAAAACCTAGCCAAGGCTGTGCAGAAAAAGTGCTTGTATTCTATTATTCCTTTTCTTAAGTCGGATTGAACAGGAACTAAATAAAGATGGCAGAGAACCAGAATAGGTCGCCCTACTACAGCGAGAATAATCTCATCTGGATGGACCTAGAGATGACAGGGCTCGAACCGCAGATTAATCGAATTATTGAAATGGCTGCAGTTGTTACGGACTCCCAGCTTAATGTCATAGCTGAAAGCCCTGTCGTTGTTTTGCATCAGGATGAATATGCTCTTACTACGATGGACAATTGGAATACGGAA
>JAJPXW010000290.1 GCA_021205255.1 Burkholderiales bacterium | reverse complement strand
GTGTTTCTGTGATTCTACGGTTTCGCCCAGCGTAAGAGGATTATAGAAAAATCTCTATCCAGCGCAGAACCACGTTCGTTTTATGAAGTACTATTATTTTGTTCTATTTAAATAGAATTTGAAAATTTTATTTATAAAGAAATTTCGCTGGCTATTAAATGTTAGACAAAACTTCCGGAACATTAAAGTGCCTCAAAACGATATTTACACCGACTTTCATCTCCATTGCCCTTATTATCTTCCTAATAATGACAGCAAACTACATCACTTTTGTCATTATGGTGCCATACAGTATGGAGAAATTCGGAAGCTCGCCGTCTACTGCGGGTCTTGTGACAGGGATTATTTTTATCGGAATCGTTGTTGGCCGATTAATTTCCGGAAAATTAGTGAAGTCCATAGGATTTGTGAAACTTCTATTAATAGGATCTGTCGTCTACTTTTGTGGAACAACTCTTTATTTATTTGCCCCTACAGCTGAAAAAATGATCGGAGCC
The DNA here is from genome assembly GCA_021205255.1 of Burkholderiales bacterium. Classification (GTDB taxonomy): domain Bacteria; phylum Pseudomonadota; class Gammaproteobacteria; order Burkholderiales; family Burkholderiaceae_F; genus JAJPXW01. Next base: position 4,337 of record JAJPXW010000290.1, on the reverse strand, counting down.
CGTATTGTTGTCGGACTTGCAGCTGGAATAGTCGGTACGGTCACTGGTTCTCTAGCGGCCTTAATCACACCACTTGAGTATTTGGGCCAGGGCATCGCTTATTATGCAATGAGCGCAGCCCTGGCTTTAAGCATTGGGCCGTTTCTCTCTATTGCACTCAGATCTTTAATCGGTTTCCAGGGATTATTTTGGATTGCAACCATGCTATCCGTAGGAGGAGTTTTTCTTATTTCATTTGTCAAAGTTCCTAAGGATATTCAACCTGAAGGAGAAAAGAGCTTTTCGTTTTCCGATTTCATCGAACCTTCAATACTGCCTTTCTCACTTGTGGGAACTCTCGTATTTATTACATGGGGTAATATTCAGGCCTATTTAGCCCCATATGCGCAAGTGAATAATGTCCAGTGGGGTGCTTCCGCCTTCTTTGTAATTTATGCAGCCTCAATGCTAATTTCAAGGCCTTTTACAGGAAGAGTATGCGATGTATACGGAGCCAGACCAGTTTTCTACCCATCCCTCGGTTTTCTAGCGGCGGGGCTCTTCTGTCTATGGATAGGAAACAATAATTTCTGCATACTCCTAGCAGGAGTGCTTGGCGGACTAGGATTCGGAAACCTTTTGTCCTTAGGGCAAACAGTTGCAATCTCAATGGTGCCGAAAAAGCGCTACACACAGGCTACTAGCACATTTTTCATCTGTATGGAAATGGGATGCGCTATTGCGCCTTACATCACTGGATTTATTCTCCCGTTCGTCGGCTACAACAATATGTTCGGTCTTTCTGCTCTTCTGGCCCTAGCAGGATTCCCCCTGTACTGGTTGACCATGAAAAAGTATAGGCCGGTAAACCAGAGATTGAGACCTGCCAATCCCTCCTAAATTTACTTATAGCCCGTGTGAAATAAGTGCCCTCGTTAATCTTTGGTTTAAAAAGTTTCATTAAAATTCGCTATCTTTTCTTGTTGAGTTTGAGCGACAAGTAAGTTCTTAATTGCACACAATTTTTAGAAACTAGATAATTGCAAGCTTGCATAAATCATTAAACCAATAAAACAGTAAAGGCCGACTTTAATGTTCCAATCGTTTAGAAATAAGAAGCGTATATGGGCTCTTCTAGCAATGATCTTAGTGATCCCAGCTTTCGTATTCATCGGAATTAATGGCTATAGCCGTTTAAATCCAGATGCCAACGCCATTGCGAAGGTCGATGGAAAGGGCATACAACCTGAAGAGTTTGACCAGGCTAAAAGAAATCACATTGAAAGAGTACGTATTCAGCAGGGTGGTTCAGTAGATGCCTCCTTGTTTGATACTCCAGAAGCAAATGCAACTATTCTTGCCAACCTGACGACAGAAAGAGCTCTCGGCGCTCAGATGCAACATAATTACATCAATGTCGGCGAGAACGATGCAATTGCCTATATCAAGCAGGCTGAAGCCTTCCAGCAAAATGGACAGTTCAGCCCTGAGCTCTACCAAAATTATTTAGCAGCCAGAGGAAAATCCGATGCGCAGTTCGTCTATGAACTTAGAGCCGATCTTGCTCGCGAACTGTTAATTAATTCAGTCACCCGGACAGTCTTTGTCCCTACTAAGACCGTAGAGATGGTCAATGACATTCTCAATGAAGAAAGAGCAGTTCGTACATTGACTTTCGATCCTATTAAATATTTAGACAAGGTCAAAGTCACTGACGAGCAAGTGCAGAAGTACTACGACGAACATAAAGAAGATTACAGAGTCCCCGAGACTGTCAATATCGAATATGTAGTCTTTTCTCCTGACACTATTAAGAAACTTGATGAGCCGGGCGAAGACGTCTTAAAGCAGTTCTACGAACAGAATAAGACGAAATACGGTATGGACGAGACACGCCGTGCCTCCCATATCCTGATTACGCCGGAGGCATCCGAGGGAGCCGATGCCGATGCCGATGCTAAGAAAAAAGCCGAAGAGGTCTATGAAAAAGCTAAAGCCGACCCAGATTCTTTTGCCAAGCTTGCCGAAGAATACTCAATGGATGAGGGTAGTGCTAAAAACGGCGGTGACCTTGACTTCTTCTCGAAAGGAGAAATGGTTCCTGAATTTGACGAAGCCGTCTTCAATCCTAATGTCAAGAAGGGCGACATCATCGGTCCTATCAAGACGGAGTACGGCTACCACATTATCAAGTTAACGGATATTGCTCCAGCTCACCTAAGATCTTTTGAAGAAGTCGAGCCTGAAATCCACCAGCTTTGGATGGATCAGCAAAAGCAGGTGCAGTTTGCTGAGAATGCCGATAACTTTACAAATATGGTCTATGAGCAGAGCGATTCTCTTCAGCCAGTCGCTGAAAGATTTGGTCTACAAATCCATACAGTCGATGGCCTTACGGAAAAAGGAGTCGACGCAAATAGCAATGATGGAACTTACTTAACTAAGCGGGTAGTGTCTGAAATCTTCCAGCCTGAATCAATTAATGAAAAACGCAACATCCAGGCAATTGAAATTGGCAACAATACGATTGTTTCCGCAAGAGTATTAAAAGCGACACCGGCCCATCTGCAAACACTCGATGAAGTCAAGAAGGAAGTTGAGAAAGCTCTCGAACTTTCAGAAGCCTCCGCGCTAGCAAAAGTCGATGGCGAAGCTAAATTGAAAGAGCTGCAGGAGAAATCAAATCTCGATGACTTCTCCGATTCAATTACGGTTTCCCGTGCTAAACCGGAACATCAATCCGAATATTTAGTAAATGCAGAAATGCAGGTGCCGGCAGCTAAGCTTCCTACATATATCGGTACTGCCGATAAAAATGGCGACTACGTTATTTCCTATATTGAATCCAGCACTCTTCCACCTAAGGATGGAACAGAGTTCACGGATCTTAAAAACGAAATTACAGTAGCTGATTCCATGGGAGAGGAGCTCGCCTACTACGCCGCTCTAAAGGATCTGTATAAATTGCAAATCCTCAAGAAGGAATACGATTACCAGATTCCGAAAGCAATGAAATAATATCAATTTCACTAAACTTTGCCCCGACAATTGCCGGGGCTTTTTATTTTTATTAACTAAAGATAGCTTGACTTATTCAGTAGTAGATTCGGCTGTTTTGGATGGTTCGGAAAGAACAGGAAACTCAGTAGGATGGGGTTTGTAACCCATGTTGTCAAGATAGCTTTTTATATTGTGCATTGCATATTCAGCGCACTTTCTTCCTTCGTTAATTGCCTCGGCAGCCCTATATGTCTCAAAAATCCCTATGTGGGAGAGCTTGGGAGACAAAATCAAATCAGGTGGGTCTCCAGCCAATCGTGACTTAGTAATACGATCCTGCGCAATATTGATGCTTGCTCCAATTGTTTCAAAGAAATCAGGATGGTCTTCTGGCACATCGTAAGGACGTTCCTTTTTCTCTTTCTTTTCCTTTCGAAGTTTTACAGGAAGAGAGGGCAACGAGGGTAGCATTCCAAATGCCTTCTCTAAGAGTTTTGATGCTTCACTTGGTTTCTTTTCGTGCTTTTGGCTCGGCTGATGGGATATAAGGTCGGAGTTCAAATTTACTGCTATTACTATATCTGCGCCTAGAGCCCTACATAAGGATACGGGCACCGGATTCACTATGCCGCCGTCTACGCCCCACCTGCCATCAGCCATCTTTACCGGAGGGAATACTCCTGGCATTAACATGGAAGGCCAAACAGCATCAAAAATAGAACCTTTAGTCAGCCATATTTCTTTACCTGAATATAGGTCACATGCCACGGTACCAAAGGCTATAGGCAAGGATTCAATAGTTCTTTTGCGATGTACGCCGCCTTTAACTAGGAAGTGTTGATAGTGCTTTAAATTAATCCAGCCATCAAAAGAAAAGCTTGGATTGAAAAAAAGACCCCAATTCAGCCTATTTATTCCCAATGCTTCGGTTTTCATTGCCTGAAGGTTACCCGTCGCATAGGCAGCTCCAATGATTGCTCCTATAGATGTTCCCGCAACAACATCCGGTTTAATTCCGTTCTCAAGCAGGACTTCAAGTATACCTATATGAGCGAAGCCCCGAGCAGAGCCACTTCCCAACGCCACACCAACCTTCATGAACTATCTCCTTATCCAATTTCATTGGAACATGCAAATATAACTGAAAAAATGAATACCCATTTTGGAAAGCAGAATGGAAGCCCCATTTAGCCCAAAATCACCCTTTTTTGAACTGCTTTAGTCCTCTAAAGGACTAAATTAACGTTGGTGGTAGGCCGTTTGGATGAAAATTTGCAATAGGAGGTCTCCAAGGACTAAGATTATGACCCTTTAAATTTACATAAATCTTTTTACGTAATCGGTATTTATTTACAACC
>JAJPXW010000286.1:4510-4836 GCA_021205255.1 Burkholderiales bacterium | reverse complement strand
CACTTATTCCAACTATGAATAGCGATTTTCGCATTTTAGTTGCTATTCAAACCTTAAAAGTCTCATTAAAATGCATCCTACGGATGATGCTATCGGTAAATCCCCGATGGTATTCGAAGAAAAACAAGAGGTCAAAAGCCTTTAATAAAAATACCGGAGTTGCAAATGTCCCCAAATTTGAGACTCTATCGTGGTTTTTCATTACCACACTTATTGAGCAACGTTGAGCTTTCCTTCCCAAGGAAAACCAATCGGGTTGTCCGCTCTTTTGTACTAATCCCCAAGATTTTGAATTCTCTTGGAAGCTAAACCTTAGCTTCTGACCT
>JAJPXW010000286.1:0-4500 GCA_021205255.1 Burkholderiales bacterium | reverse complement strand
CTCTACTCAATCTCAAATCAAAAATTGCGAATTTTCCTCTTCCTTTTCCTAAGGGGAAATTTGTGATTCTTACCCTCCATTCAAGGAGTTAAGCAATGTATGACCTAAAAGAGCTGTTCTCAAAAGTCAGCCTGCCAGAGGACATAACCCGCCGTGGATTTCTCCAGCTGGCAACGGCCACCGCAACATTTGCTGCGATGAACCATGTTAGAGCTGCTACTGGTGCACAGCCCTACATTATCCTTGAGACCCCAAAGGGGCTTATCCTTGGCGACCCAACACTATGCGTAGATTGCCAACGTTGCGAAATCGCTTGTACTGAATATAACGACGGCAAAAATGATCCACGTCTAGCCAGGATCAAAATTGGCCGTAACGTTTATTTCGGTAACGAAGGCAACACCATGGGGCCACAGAAGGGAATCTGGGGTAATGGACAAATTGTCCAAGATACTTGCCGTCAATGCTCTCACCCAGTTCCATGTGCGAATGCCTGCCCGCAAGGTGCTATCCGTGTTAATTCAAAGACAGGTGCCCGCTATGTCGACCAAGATCTCTGTGTTGGTTGCGAGCTGTGTGTCAAGGCGTGTCCTTGGGACATGATCAGCTTCGACCGCGAAGTTAACAAAGCAAGCAAATGCGATCTTTGTGGCGGCGATCCAAAGTGCGTAAAGGCTTGCCCGGCAGCAGCAATTCAATATTTGCCGTGGAAAGACAGAACACAAGAACCCGGCAGAAGACCAAACCACGTCTACATGCCTCGCCAGAATGCTGACCAGTGCGGCATTTGCCACGGCTAATTTCACGGAAGGAATTCACTATGTCCAATATTGAAAAAAGATATGGCTTTACTGGAAAGGGACTAAGAGTCAACCTTACTACTGGCAAGATTACTTCCGAACCAACTCTGCCACGTTTTGAAAAGGAACTCGGTGGTGCAGCTATCGGCTACAAAGTTTTCTGGGATGAAGTTCCTCCAGAAACAATGCCACAAGATGAAGCTAACAAGATAGTGATCTCTCCAGGACCATTGTCAGGCACAGGTGCGCTTTGCTCGAGTCGTACAGCTATTACGACTCTTTTCCCAATTCTCTATCCAAGGCCAATGATTGCATCAGCCCATGTAGGTGGCGATCTTGGAGCAAAAATGAAATTGGCAGGTTGGGACTACATCATTATTGAAGGCAAGTCCGAAAAACCGGTCTACCTATACATTAATAACGATAAAGCCGAACTCCGTGACGCTTCGAAGATGTGGGGTACAGGCACCCGCCGTGGAACAGAAGCCATGGCAGCTGAAACACCACAAGGCACTTCAATCTCTGTCATTGGAATCGCCGGAGAAAATCTCGTTCCAATGTCAATTCTTATCAATGCCAAGAGCCATTCGGCTGGAGGTGTCGGTGGCGTATTCGGTGGTAAGAAACTAAAAGGGATGGCAATTTACGGCGATGAGCCAATCCATATCAAAGCTGATCCAAAAGCTTGGCAAGCTTTAGTGGATCGCAATATCGATATCTTTGGTTCTTTAAACCAACACGTTGTGCCGTCAGCTCCAAATCCATTATTTGAATACTACGATCCAGCTAGCCGTTGGAACGGTATGCCTGGTGATGTCTGGCGTCAGGCAAATCCTCCGATTGTCCTTGGTCAAGACATGAGAAGTCCTAACAAGATTGCCTATCGCTTTGATGGCGCTTCGTACTTCTTAGGCAAGAAACAAGGCCACAAAATTAAGGTTCGCAATAACGGTTGCTATGCTTGCCCGCTTAGATGCCATGCCGTCATGCAAGACGATAGCGCCGCAGCCAAATACAACATTAACAAGATCACTGAAAATGTTTGCATGACTATTGTCGCTCCGACCATCATCTTTCCGAAGTTAGCTGCTAATCCAAATCTTCCGGAATCTAGAGAAGCCGCAATGGTTGGTGCCCAAACGATTGACGACCTTGGAGTTTGGTGCAATTATGGTTCTTTACACCGTGCCTTTGCTAGTTTCAATAAGAAGGGCTACATCAAAAAGTTCCTTTCCGAGGACGAATACAAGAGCTACGACTGGGACAAAATAGATAACTGCGATGCCTCATTCCTGCAAGACCTTCTTCAAGCCATTGCTTTCCGTAAAGGTGAATTAGGTTATTGGTTCGGGGAGAGTACTCCTTATCTACTTGACCACTTCAAGATCCCACAGAAGGAATGGACTACGGATCCATCACTTGTCTATTGGGCTCTTGGTCACTCAAAACACCATGCTAACGAAGACGACGGACAGGTCGGAACTCTCCTGAACTGCCTATATAACAGAGACCCAATGGCACATGGCACGGTGAACTTCACTCGTTGTGGCTTGCCACTGGAAGAAAAGCAGAGAATTGCAGAACATTTCTGGGGTGACAAGTTAGCTGTCGATGCTATTGGTGATTACACACCAACAAATCCAGCCAAGATGAAACGCCTCCGTTACGTCATTTCACGTAAAGAATTGCATGACATGCTTGGTCTTTGCTCATGGGTAGCTCCCTACTATGTAAGTCCGATCAAGGAAGAGCACTATATTGGCGATATGGATATTGAAGCCAAGCTGTATAACGCTGTCACTGGCCAGAGCATTCCATACGAAAAACTAGATGATCTTGGATTCCGTGCATGGGTTCTTCACCGCGCTTACACCATGCGTGAATTAAAAGAACTCAACATGCGTAAGAAGCACGATATCTATCCTGAGTGGATTTTCATGGATGCAAAAAATATTCCAGCGTTCACGAAGGGCACAATTCGTATGGATCGTGACGATATCGAAAAGAGCTTTGATATCTTCTTCGAGCAAAACAAATTTGACAAAGAGACGGGTGCGCCAACAGCTGAAGCTTATAAAGAACTTGAACTCGACTATGTCATTCCAGTCTTAGAGAAAGACGGCTTAATGCCAGGAAAGAAGCAAGCGTAACAAAACTGAATGGAAGGTAGATAAAGGAAGTCTGGAGTTCTACAAACCAAGAAGAAAGTGAACGCTGTTCACTCCGACTTAAGGAAAGAATTTTTCAGACCTTCCGCAGTTTCTTCAGTAAATATTTGCATTGTCTTCTTTCCTAGATCCTTATGGATCTAAGCGACTGAATATAAGGATTTAAGGAAAACGAAATGATCGTTCGAATTTTGAAATTAACCGCTGCTTGTGCTTTAGCGATTGGCACAATAGCTGTCGCACAGCAAGAAGTAGTCAAAATTGATCCTGACCAGATGGCCGTACAGGGCAAGCCGGAATTTCTAGCTTCTATAGGAATTACCGAGCCGGCTGGGCCACTTGACCTGACTCAGGAAGAAAACTTAAAGAGGACACAGGAGGCCTTTAACCAGAAAACCGAGCAGCACTTTGCCAGTGTCCATGCAAGCAAAGGTATCGGTTGCACAGACTGCCACGACCAGACCAATATTCCTAGCACGAACTGGATGGCAAGGATCTCCAATCCACCGATAAAGCAAACTTGCCAGGACTGCCACGTCACGCAGGCTGATGTATTCGCAAAGACGGATACGCACAGCAACCTTGACTGCGTTGGCTGCCACATGCCGAACATACCGGCTGCGGAAAACTACAGTAATGAGCAGAGCAAAGCTGCCAAAACAGCCTTGAGACGCGCCCATAGCTACAAGATCAAAGTCGATCCGAAAGCCACCTCCATGATTCCGGCGCATGTAAAGCAAGGTGAAGAGGTAGGGTTCGTCTATAACATGGCCAAGTACGAGAACGGCAACAGCTACGTCGATTTGATGTGGAGTTGTGCTCGCAATGCACCTGCCGACTACACAGTTTTCGAAGGCAGAGGATGCCACAGTCCATACCAGTCAACCTTGGACGAGGGGTTGATCTATAAAGACCAGCGAGAAATCTACGGAGAAGCCTACAAATTGCAGAAACCAGTCAAAGACGGTTACGAGCAGATTAGCGAGGAAATTCCAAGATTAAGGAAACTGCTTGAAGTCACGCGACTCTCTCCGGCTGACCAAACTGATGCCAGACTGCTTCTAGACAAGGCTGACGATATTGCCACCTTGATCAAGAAGGATGGTTCGTGGGGAATGCATGCTCCAAACTACTTGAAAGATAGAGTAGAAACGGCGCAAGCTTTCTTGGCAAAAGCTCAAAAAATCATTGATGCCGGTGGATATACCAAGGCGGCAGCTAAATAAAACCTAAAAGCCACTTCTGGTTACTTTCAGAGAAAAGTAATATGGAGGTGACTTTGAAATACTATCCGAGCGAAGAAGGCTCTCTTCTTCGCTCTTTCATTTATATTCAAAGGCAAGCGCTTACCTCTAAGGCATGCCCTTTATCTAGCCTTCTAATCTATTACCCTTGCACAACTGTCAAAACTGGACCCGATATCTTCCCAGCTTTCATGTCGGCAGTTAGCTTTTCTAACAAACCGTAGTAGACTGGCTGATAATCTGGCGTATTAACCCAAACGCCTAATAAAAATTCCATAGCTTCAATCG
>JAJPXW010000086.1 GCA_021205255.1 Burkholderiales bacterium | reverse complement strand
TTTAAAAACTTACCGTAGCCTGGAAGAGTATTAAAAGTTCCTCTTTTATAAAAAACCGCATAAAAGAGGAAACCAGATATAAAAACGAAATAAGCCGTACCCCCAACTACATAAACATTGAAGTACCTATTTAAAAATAGCCAATCGGTCTCAAAAAGCTTATCTATCATTTCAGGTCTAGAAAAAACCTGAACCATATGCCCCCAAACAATAAATAAGATGCTCAGTCCTCTAAATAAATTAATCGAGGGGTAGTAATTGCTTTTCCTGCTTATACTCTTAGGCTGTGGCATCGGAAGTCTCCGTTTAGCTATGACTTTTTAGGTGTCTTTTGAGCACTATGTTGGTGCATTGCCTAAAAGATATTAGTTTGAGTGAGTACCTCTATAAATTAACGATGCTTGCAAATAATTGGGCACATAAGAAACCGCATAAACTCGCATTTATTTAGGGTAAACACGTAGGACAGATTCTCGAATTTTAGAGCTTTTAATAGTTACTGAATCTAGCCTTCAATCCCAGATCTTGATCTTGTTCTAGTTGCTTACTCAACCTCAGGCCACTTTATTCTCTACTTGTGGCTTCTATTGACCATCAATTCCGAAACCAGTACTTACTAGGGACTATGAAGCTTGCATAACTGCGCATACAGGCAACATTCCTTACATCTTTTGGTCTCAAACAAGAGAAACAAATAAGCATTCTCTTTAGCTCAATGCAGTTCAATTTTCTTAAATTGCGGGCAACCTAGACGAAAATACTATTCAAATCAAGAATTCGAATGGCAGATTTCAAAAATAAGACTATGGCAACTAGCACTTCAACCAGGACAATAAGACCTTTTACTCTTACGAGCTTCAAAGCGGCTACCGATGAATACTTCAAGAAAGTCATCGATTCCGATGTCGAACTTATCAATGTCGGCAATCTTCCAATTTTCCATAAGGTCCTCTCTGAAAATGGAGTAATAGAGAACTTGCAGACGGCCTTTGGCAAAGAAGACGCCGATTTGATTTTCTCCTTGGCTTCTTGTTTAGTAGAAACTGGCGAAGTTTCCTTTCCCTTCTTTGATGGCTGGAAAGCCAACCGCTATCTGCCTTTAGTTGCTCCGCTCGATAGCCAAGGGTATGAGGACATTCTTAAAAAAGCCGTTATTACTGGTAAAGAGGCTAAGCAATTCTTCACTCTACGAGCAAATCGACCCGAGGATGAACCGGCAATCGTCTATGCATCGACTTTCCAGGACAACCAGTTGTTATGGCCATCATTCAGGCTTACTTCGGAGAACGCTAAAACAGCTGAGAGAGGCTTACTCACTGCAATCGGTTCAGAAAGTGGCATGCCAACCCTTCTGCATCCTTTTCCAGGCATGACTGAAGATTTCCGCACTTTCTTAGGCTATCTAGTTGCCATTAAAGAAATTGGGGTTAGGAAGATTAATAACGTCGTGCTCGGGCCCGAATTCTATTCGGAAGTGGCTTTGTTGCGTGCAACTCAGGCTCATGCAAAGTGTGTTTTTATTCTTCCGAAAGCCTCGAAGATGTACGACAGATTTCTTCCTTATGTACTAGAGAAATTCGAAGGATTGAATCAAGTTTTCAATTTTAAAGATCCTGTCAAGAAAGGACCAATCTTCACCACCACTTATTCGTTCCACTTTCCTTGCCAAGGCCATAACGTTCCGGTATGGGTGCACTTTTTTGATAATGCAGCCAGAACGCACTTTGACTATAGAGGCATTTTCCGTGATCTAGCAGCTTTTGAAAGGTTATGGGAATCGCAACCAGATCTTCGGCCTGTCCTTGAAACAGAACCATTAATGAAATACTTTTCGATTGCCGAAAGCCAACAAAATGGAGAAACCGTATTGAAACTAAGTAGGGATGACACCGCCATCCAGCGCTACTTATTATTAAATCGAGTTATGGGAGCAGTCACCACTTGGGAATTTTCCGCCGACGAGTGCCTTGAAGAAATCGGAGTTATATCTAAAGTCTCCGACATGGTTAATACAGCGCTAGAAAATAGCCTTGCAATGGAAACGCCGACTAGAGAAAGCTCAGACGGATTGCTTTTCCTATCCTTTATCGGCCAAATGATAAAAGAGGGTTTAAGAAAAAACATCGTGAAGACTGGCAAAATAAAAGCGCCGCCAGAAAGAGATTTGACTAGATTAGATTCTGTTCTTACCGATCCCGATAAAATCATCGGCGCTATGGATGGATTTTCTTATTTAAGAAGAAAAGCGAGCAAGACTTCCGTGCCGTTGCTACCTAACGCAAAGCAGAAAAAAGCGGTCGAATTGTGCGGTATGGAAGGGATACTCGATACTGTCTACCAATATTAAGCGACTTATATTGTCGTAATGGACCGTAGTCGAAAATCCTTCTCCAAAAGTCCAAAGTCAAAAGTCAAAAAAATCGGCAAGGTACAGGAAAATTTCCGACCTTGCTGATTTGGTTAGTTAATTAACGGGATCTAAAGAGTGAAAGGTCGTCACTCCATTGGCCTACGAGCTCACCACTAAGAGTAAAGAGCTTGATCTTCATGGTGTAGTCAACTAACTTCTGACCATCAGGAGCACGTTGTACCGTATCGGTAATTTCCGTGTGCATGATGTAGTCAAAATTATTAGCTGATTTATCCAGCACTCATACCTTTCCAGAATTAAACAATACTACCTGAATTGTGTCGGGGATCTCCTGAATCCGGATATTTTCGTCATGAGTGGAGTTTCTAAGGTTACCTACCACAATTCTTGGTGGCTTTTTGGCATCAGCGAATCTTGGAGAAACTAACATCTTATTAGTCAAGTTCTCCGAGAAGGCAATAATGTCGTTCAAAGCAACCTTGGTATCCAAGTGGATACGTGCGGACGAATCCTGAATAGAAACAGTGGACTTATGTCCAGAAGGAAGGGTCGCCTGTCCATAGGAACCATCAGAAGAAGCATATCCGCCTCCTCCCATCGATGAGCATCCACCCATCACACCCGCTACGCCAGCAATGGCGATCGACAGTACTAGCTTTTTCATGCTGTTCATCATTCCTGATAACCCCCTAGACGCTGGTTATAGATCTGCTGATATTGCATTGCTTCTTCAGGATCAGGGCCCGGAACGATTATTTCTACATCGGTAGGAACTCTGATAGTCATAGTCGCCAAGGCTGCATGAGGATCCTTACCAATAATGCTAAACGGTTTCTTCCCCCTTCCAGGCAAGGTCACTCTTATCCACGGAGAAGAGGAATTAAGGGCACCATCGTATGCATCGGTCCAGGTCACTTGATACTCAATAGGGAACTGGGTAGTGGACAAGTTCTTGATAGAACCAGTCAACCTTTCTAATCCACCCATCTGTTGGACTCTAGCATTTATCACACCAACTGCTCTTGCCACATCTTCATTGGTATAGATAATTGTTAGCTTAGGAATGCTAGTGTCTTCTAAAACTAGGCGCCCAGAAGCCATCTGCCTGCTACCGGTATTGGCAGCATTAGCATAGGTTTCTCCCGGATCAATCCCCATATCGTTTTGATTCGTAGCGCAAGCGACGAGGAGGAAGCACGGCAGAGCCACTGTCGCAATAGCCTTTAAGTTCATCTTAGTTAACTCCAACGTTTAGCTTTCAAGATTACTCTTTTTTGCTTGTGCTTCTCCAACATTAAGTTGACCGTCGTAGCTAGTGGCATAAATCACTGTGGAATCTGTACCTTTCAACTGGACTGTACGAGAGGCTAGCTTCTTACCACCAGCTCCAAAGGTATTAAGTGTCACTGAATGCTGATTCTGTGGAACAATTAATCTTGCAACCAGAATCTGATTCGGCAAAGACATCCAGGAGCGTGTGTCGGCGTGCTGGGCTGCTCTTGAAACTGCACCGAGCAGCGTAGCTGTAAGTGCTAAGCCTGCATTGCCCTTTTCATTGCCTACTTCCTGAGCGGCTGCCGCTGCGGTCTGCTTAATAATAGCGGCAAGCATCATTGCTCTTCTCCATGGCAAACGGTCTAGCTCGTCTCTGGCAATTAAGCTTTCCATATTAGTCAGGTTAGAGAGCTGCTTAGTTTGCCCACCAATCGAGACAGTCGCACGATGAAGCTGGGAAGGATGTAGCTGCAAGTCAGAATAATTGACTCCACCATTGTAGGTCTTAGTCTTTATTTCCTGAGTCTTTTCTACACGGCTTGGAGAGAAGCCATCGGCCAAGATAACTTGAACAACTTTCATGCCTTTTGGAATACCGCTTTCACGAGCAGATTCACCTTCCCTGCACGCAACACAGGTCTTGTTAAGTTCGTAAGCTTTCTTATAAGCCGTCTTCACACTTCCTGTATCAGTGCCAGAGTGAGCAACAGTTGAATCGATCTCCAGAATCATGCCGTTCATATAGTCGCCGAAAGGATTGACGTACGCCGACTTCACTTTCGTCGCCTTAGCGAGCTGCTCTTTAGTGAAAGTACCGTTAATCACTTTCACTAGCTGGGCCGTCTCAGCTTTCTTTTCTCCAGTGAGCTTACCGCTGTCTCTTACTTCGTCCTTTTCCTCTTCAATCTTGGCAAGTTCCTTCTGGAACTTTTCGTACTCTTCCTGCTGGGTATCGATTGCTCTTCTAGCTACGTTGTAGGCTTTTTCGTAATCACCCGTAAGCAGATAAGTCAAAGCCTTGTAATCGAGAAGCATAACTTTCTCAAAGCCCTTGAGTTCGTAGTCTCTCAATTCTTCAGCGCCAGTTATAGCCGCGCCAGCTGTTTTTCCAAAGGAACCAATTTTGGCGAATACACCCTTATTCTCGTCTTGAGCCGCCTTTTCTTCTGCAGCATCAAAGTAGAAACGAGCTCTATAGGGA
>JAJPXW010000014.1 GCA_021205255.1 Burkholderiales bacterium | reverse complement strand
AAAGAATCGGCTGAAGCTTCCCTAATTCTTGCTCAAAGGGAATTCGACAGAACTAAGGATATTTTCAATAACACTAAAGGGCGCGCTCTTTCAAAATCCAATATGGATCAGGCCGAGTCCCAATTAAAAGTTGCTGTGGCCAATTTGGATGTGGCCGAAAAAGCGCTGCGCTTAATGGAAATCGGTACTCGATACGAAGAGATTGCCCAACAGGAGGCTCAAGTCGCACAAACAGAAGCCCAATTGAATCTTTTAAAGACCCAATTAGCGGATAGCCAGCTCATTAGTCCTTCTGATGCAGTCGTAAGAAGGCGTCTCTTGGAACCAGGAGATATGGCATCTCCTCAAAAGGCCGTCTTCTCCTTAGCAGTCCAAAATCCAATTTGGGCCAGAGCTTATGTCTCGGAAAGCCAGCTTGGTGAATTTAAGCCCGGCCAGAAAGTCGATATTTTTACCGACTCGCTTCCAGGAAAAGCCATTCCCGCCACAGTGGGATTCGTCTCTTCTGTTGCGGAATTCACACCAAAAAGCATTGAAACCGAAGACTTGCGCACTTCCCTAGTCTACGAAGTTAGAGCTTATATAGACAATCCTCCACCTGAACTAAAGCTTGGAATGCCAGTTACTGTCGTTCCAGTTGAATAGGAATGCCATGGAAAACGCCCCTGTTCTCATTGCCGATCAAATTAACAAAGTTTTTAAAACTAAAGGCAAGACAGTTGAAGCTCTTAAATCCGTATCTCTGGATTTACGAGAAGGCGAAACCTTGGCTATTGTCGGTCCCGACGGAGCAGGAAAAACTACTCTTCTAAGAATTCTAGCTGGTTTGCTAAATGCGACCAAAGGCAAAGTGGACGTGAAGGTTCAAAGCGATAGCGAACGAATTAACGTTATCGGCTATATGCCACAGAAATTTGGCCTTTACGAAGACCTTTCCGTCCAGGAAAATCTGGATTTGTTTGCCGATCTTAGCAATATGAGTCAGGAAGCCAGGGCAAATCGCTTTAGCGTGCTACTAGGCATGGCTTCCATGGCGCCTTTCACTCAAAGGTTAGCTGGTGATTTATCAGGAGGTATGAAGCAGAAGCTTGGACTTATTTGTACTCTTATTAATCCTCCAAAGATTCTTTTACTAGACGAGCCGACGGTTGGAGTCGATCCCTTCTCTAGAAAGGAACTGTGGAGCATTCTGCAGAAACTGACATCCATGAGCCACATGTCAGTCATCGTAACTACGCCTTATTTAGATGAGGCTCAGGAATGCGATCGAGTTTTAGTCCTGCACGACGGTGAAGTAATAAAGTCTGGGACACCTAAAGACATTATTGCCCTCACTCAAGGCATGACTTGGCTTATCGATATGCCTCAAGGCGTAAAGCCAAGGGTCATGCAAAGCAAGCTACTCCATTTCCCAGGCTGCATTAATGCAGTGCCGCAAGGAGGTGGGGTTAGGTTTGTGCATCCGGATTTACAAGCTCATTTGACAGAATTTAAAAAGATTACCGGAGATGCTCAGTACCAGCCGATTCCATCTAACTTGGAAGATAGCGTGATGTTTCTTCTTACCCGAGACAAAGAATACACACCTATTAATGCCGAATCCAAAATCTTTGAGAAACATGTAATCGAACTCGATGCAGAGGGGAAAAGTCCAATAATTATCCAAACAAAGAATGTCTATAAAAAGTTTGGAAATTTCATTGCAGTCAACGACGTTAGCTTCACTGTCCGCAAAGGAGAGGTGTTTGGACTGCTTGGACCTAATGGAGCAGGCAAAACAACTACTTTCAAAATGCTATGCGGATTAAGCAAACCAACTTCCGGAACTTTGACAGTCAACGGCATGAATAGTTCTAAGGCTCCACGCAAAATTAGGCAGGAGCTTGGATATGTGGCACAAAAATTTTCCTTGTACGATGAATTGACGGTGCAGGAGAACCTCGACTTCTATGCAGGTGCATATGGACTAGCAGGCAAGAAAAAAGAGGCTCGACAAAAAGTCATCATGGCCGAATTCTCATTAGAAAAGGATAAAGACCGTCAGACTAGAGACTTGCCTGGAGGTTTTAAAAGAAGATTGACTATGGCGGCCGCCTTACAGCACTCTCCGGATATTCTTTTTTTAGACGAACCTACGAGTGGAGCCGATCCTCTGGCGAGAAGAGAATTTTGGCAAAGAATCACAAGGTTTTCCGAACAAGGAGTAACAGTGATCGTAACAACGCACTTTATGGAGGAAGCCGAATATTGCGACCACTTAATCATTCAAGATGCGGGCAAAATGTTCTCAATGTGTGCTCCTGGAGAATTTAGGGAGTATGCGGTCACAGCCGAATGTCCTCATCCCACAATGGAAGACGCATTCGTGGCTATCGTCTCGGAATTCCGGAAAGAGGAATCGAAGGATGTCGCTTAATGTTTTCATCTTCTCTTTCACCTCAATTTTATTTTTCTCCAGGTAAATAATTAACTCAGAGGCAATCCATGGCTAGGCCCATAAACTTAGTGAGACTGCGTTCGATAATCCGTAAAGAATTCCGGCAGATGATTCGGGACCGCAGTACGCTGATTATTGGAATACTCCTGCCAATTATTCTTCTTATTCTTTTCGGATACGGTATGTCGTTTGACGTCATGCACCAGTCCGTAATTGTGGTTAAAGAAAAGCCCTCCCCTCTTGCCGATGAAATTTTTATGGCTATGAAGTTAACGCCGTACTTCACTCCCAAGTGGGCCGCTTCCTGGCCAGAAGCGGAAAAAGAATTTATAGATGGCAAAGCAGACGGCATTGTGCGTATTGAGCAGTCCTCTTCAGCTACAGCTGGAAACGTTCAAGTTATAGTCAATGGCATAGATGCCAACACGGCCCGTCTTATGGAATCATACATTCAAGGTGCTGTATCGGGCGTTTATACAAAAACCCTTTCTGGGGAGGGTTTCAAAGGTGATCCAAGCTCAATAGGGGGCGCCCAGGCTATATCTCGCGTCTGGTATAACTCAGCTGCAGAAAGCCGCTACTTCCTCGTGCCTGGAGTCATCGTGCTGATACTTTCCATAGTAGGAAGCATGCTAACCGCTATGATGATTGCCCGGGAATGGGAGCGAGGAACCTACGAGGCATTGATATCTACTGATATTTCACGCATTGAGATTTTTATTGCAAAGGTCGTGCCAACTTTCTGCCTTGGTTTTATTGGCTTATTAATTTGCTTGTTTACAGGGTACTTTATTTTTGGCGTTCCATTGAGAGGGAATCTTGGCCTTGTCCTCCTCGCCTCAAGTCTTTATCTTTTAGTCTGTCTATGTCTTGGCTTAACGATTTCCGCAATTGTCAAGAGCCAATTTCTAGCTAGTCAGATTGTCCTTGTATTTGCATTTTTGCCCACGCTTATGCTTTCGGGCTACTTATTCGATCTGAAAAGCGCTCCGGTATGGGCCAACGTGATTGCCAATTTTTTTCCTGCTACCTGGTTCGTCGAGCTTTTAATTTCTCTTTATCTAGTGGGGAATGTGCCATTTCTTATCGAAAGGAATATGGCAATGCTTGCGCTCTATGTGCTAGTTCTTGGCCTAGCCGCCACTAAAAACATTAAAAAATCTTTGGAGTAATAGAGAATGAGGGAATTTTTTCTAAGCCTCCTAGCCCTGATCCGTAAGGAACTTCTAATGATTCTTAAGGACAAAAGAGGAAGAATCATCCTAGTGGCCCCAATTCTCATCCAGACTATTATGTTTGGTTATGTGGCTAGTTTCGATTTAAATTCGGTCGATTACATAGCTTTAGACGAAGATCATTCTCTAAGCTCCTTCCAGCTTCTTCAAAAGTTCGATGCTAGTCCTATATTCCACAGAAAGGCCAATATAAGAAATGTCAATGAGATTGCTCCCCTAATTGAACGAAAGAAAGCAGCATTAGTTGTTCACATAGGGCCTGACTTTGAGCGCAAACTTAACTTGGGTGAAGAAGCCCCCGTTCAACTAATTACCGATGGGAGAAATTCAAACGTGGCAGGTGCGGCCGCCTCTTACGCCGCAAGCATAGTGCAATCCTTCAATGAAGAACGCGCAGAAGGGGTTTCGAGTGAAGATTCTTCCTCCATGAGCGTTGCACCAAGGGTTTGGTATAACCCGAATCTAGAAACAAGGTGGAGCATTTTGTCAGGCATGACCTTTTTGCTTTCCCTAATTCAGGTCTTGATGATATCGGCCCAATCGGTAGCTCGGGAAAAAGAATCAGGATCATTTGACCAACTTCTAGTAACTCCTCTTAGTTCGGTGGGAATACTTATTGGAAAAGCCGTTCCAGCCGTTATTGTTGGTCTCGTACAGAGCACTCTTATTCTTTTAGTCGCTGTCTTCTGGTTCAAAATTCCTTTTGCCGGTTCCTTAATCTGGTTCTATTCAGGGTTGTTTCTGTTTAGCATCTCCGTCGTCGGCATCGGATTATGTATCTCTGCTTTTAGTACAAGTATGCAACAGGCGATGCTTTATTGCTTCGCATGTGTTATGCCGATGGTTTTGCTTTCAGGTTTTCTTACGCCTGTTTCGTCAATGCCTGAGATTTTTCAAAAATTAGTGCTTATTAATCCTGTCCTATACGGAGTGAAGTTTGCAAAAGTCGTATTCCTACAAGGACTTGGGCCAGCTGATAGTTTCCAATATCTTTGGCCGCTCCTTATTATTGGAGCTGTGACGATGGGTATGGCAATACGGTGTTTCCGCACTCGCCTCTCGTAGCACTAGCAGAACTACTTCTCAACCGTCTCCTTAGCATTTCTTTCTAAATTCTGTTGGATTGATACCCAACAGAATTTTTTCTGTTAAGGCGTTCGAATTCGAATGAAATAAAAGGAGTAGCTCATTTCATTTATATTTAAATATCAAAGAGATCTATTAACG
>JAJPXW010000277.1:303-4907 GCA_021205255.1 Burkholderiales bacterium | reverse complement strand
AAAGCCGTTAAAAATTGGCGTACTTTTATCCGATTTGGCATGAATCTAAATATAAGGAGTCAGCATTGAATAAAAACATGGTTGCCAGGCAACGTAAGCTTTGCGAACTATTTGGGATAGAAATGCCGATATTCGTGTGGCCCTCTCTTGCCATCCAGTCGGCTGAACTAGTCGCAAAAGCAAGCGAAACAGGTGCCTTAGGAATACTTGCTGCTGGCTTCATGGATGAAAAGCAGATCGAGCAGGCAGTGAAAGATATTAGAGCTTTGACAAATCGACCATTTGCCGTTCAAATTTTCCCTCCTCAGACAACTAAGCTGAATGAAAAAGACTTCCAGTTTTTAAGCATGGGACTAGCTCCCGTACGAGAAGATCTTGGATTGACCAATCCAGACGTGGAGGTAATAAAGAAGGGAATTAATTTTGAAGGACAATGGAAAGTTCTTCTCGACTTGCAAGTGCCGATTATTGGTTTATGTCTCGGTGGCTTGCGTGAACCTTACATGTACACTCTTAAGGAAAGAGGAATTAAAACCTTTGGAGGAGCCAATAACCTCCTAGATGCAAAGGGTCTTACTTCTAGTGGAGTCGATGCACTAGTTGCTCAATCCTGGGGTTCTTCGGGACTGCGATCCTTTAATGAATGCCCAGAAGCCGAAAGTCGTATAGATGGGCTGGTTCTATTGCAGGAAATGGCTAGAGCAGCTCGAATTCCAGTGCTTGCCGATTGCGTCCTTTTTACTAAGGCTGCGGTGCGGACTGCCATGGAACTTGGTTCAAGTGGCTTAGTGCTTAGGGACCAACTTTCTAATGCCGTTGAATCTAAATTGCCGGCGACTATCAAAGAAAGCCTCCCTTATATGACTACTCAATCAAGCGTAGTCTCCCAGGTCCCTTTTGGAGTTGGCAGGCCGGCAAGAGTGCTGAATACGGCAATATATGAGACACTACTGGAAAATGAGCTTCCGATACTGGACTTTCCATTCCAGTATCTTGCCTTGAAAGATATTTTCCAGGCTGCCTTAGACGAGGAGATGCCGGAATTAATGTGCTTGGAGGCAAGCCAGCTTCTTTATTTAGTCCCTAAAGGCTCAGTTCAATCGTTAGTCCAAAACTTTTATAGGTGGATAAGAATGTCCAAACAAGCTTTAATCGTAGTAGATGTACAGAATGACTTTCTAGAAACTGGGGCATTGCCGGTTAAGGACGGAAGCAAAGTTATTCCGGTCATTAATCAATTACTGCCAAAGTTCGACTCAGTGGTTGTCACGCAGGACTGGCATCCAAACGGTCACATTTCGTATGCTTCTTCGCACGGAAACAAACAGCCCTATGAGACGGTTGAAGTGTCTTATGGAACACAGGCATTGTGGCCCGATCATTGCAAAGCTGGGACAAAAGGAGCCGAACTTGCTGACGGCCTAGCTCTTACCGGAAAGGAATACCGCATAAAGAAAGGCACGAATGCGGGAATTGATTGCTATTCGGCTGTAAAGGATGCGGCTGGCCAGCCCGCTTCCGATTTATTAAATTGGTTATCTTCAAATGGAATAGAAGAGGTCTACGTTTGCGGTTTGGCAACTGATTTCTGTGTATGCGAGACCGCTATCGATATTGCAAAAGGCGGCTTTAAAACCTTCATTGTTACGGATGCCAGTCGACCCGTGAATGTTAATGGTTCGTTGGAAGACGCAAAAAGAAGATGGGAAGAGACTGGTGTCAAGACGATTGAGAGCAAAGACGTTCCAAGCTTCCTGAACTAAATAGGCATAATCTCACTCATGCCTTAAGCGAAATGCTGCTTCTCTCCTTTTCGTAGGAGAGAAGTCAAGTTCAGAAGGGTTGACGAGAACAAGTTTTTAGGCAAAACAAATCCTATATCCAATGCATTGGATATAGGACTATTGCAGAAAAATTAACTCGACCAGATTATGGGACTGGGATCCAGATGGTTTAACCCTACTTTTTCTTGTTTGTCGTAGTACTAGAAACAGAAGTGGGTCTACCTTCTATATATCTGTAGGTAATACGCCCTTTGGAAAGGTCATATGGCGACATCTCTACTGCTACTTTATCCCCGGCCAGAATGCGTATGTGATGCCTGCGCATTTTTCCGTTTGCGTATCCCGTTAATTCATGTCCATTGTCCAGTTTTATGCGGTAACGCGCATCAGGAAGGACTTCAGTTATAACACCGCTCATCTCTAGCAGATCTTCTTTCGCCATATAGTCTATTCAGTATTCCTTAATTGAAAAGTGCCAGAATTGTAAAGCAGAAGATGACCTAAATCAGCCTTTTACGGCCAGATAGAATCATCTTTTGACACATAATTATCTCTTTAAAGTAACCAAGTTTTATTTTTGGCTACTACATACCGTTCAGATTATTAATTGTTGGAATCGCATGAAGAATATCCTTATTGTTTACTATTCGCGCAAAGGCCATACCTCCAAGATGGTTAGGGTCATTGGCGAAGAACTCGAAAAACTAGGCCACAAAGTCGATATTCGTCCAGTTAGCGATGCCCTCTATGAAGGAGTTGATTGGGATAATCACGACTTCGTCCTTTGCGGTTTCCCTGTCCTTTACGGCACGTACCATCCGCATGTCTATGAATTCGTGAGAAATAACTGCACTCGCTTAGACCGCAAGCCCAATGCGATGTTCAATGTGACAGTCGTTGCACGTACTCCTTTCAAGGCAACTCTTGAAGGGAATAGATATATGCAGAATTTCTTGAAGCGTTCTCCATGGAGACCAAAAGATCTAAAGTGCTTCGCAGGAAAGATCGATTATCCGAACTTGAACTTTGTCGATAAGAAATGCATTCAGATGATCATGAAGATCACAAATGGACCGACAGATCCAACTCTTTGCATTGACTATACGGACTGGGAAGATGTAAAGCGCTACGCTAAGCACATATCGGATTTAGCGGAAAAATCGTAAGCAACAATACAATTTTCTTTCGTAGATTTAGGCATTCTCTATTGGGTGCCTTTTTCTTTTTGAATAACCTCTAAAACAGCGAATTTTTGCTTTTTTATGAGTCTATGAGTCATTGTCCTAAGCCTATAATGCACCCTCCCTAATGGTGAGAGAACAATGACAGAACAGACCGAGTTTCCGTGGATTAAGCACTACTCCAAAGGCGTTCCTGCGGAAATAGATCCCGATATTTATAGCTCGCTGCCGGATTTCCAGAAAAAACTAGCTGAAGAATATGGAAATCAAATAGCCTTTACTAACTTCGGCTCTTCCATTTCATATAGAGAGTTTTATGAAAAGAGCCTAGCGTTTGCTTCCTATCTACAGTCGCTTCCTGGTGTCGAAAAAGGAGACAGGGTTGCTGTGATGATGCCCAACCTCATTCAGTATCCAGTAGCTGTCTTCGGCATTCTGTGGGCTGGTCTGATTGTCGTAAACATCAATCCGCTCTATACCCCTAGAGAGCTGGAAGAAACCCTAGCGGACTCGGAGGCAAAAGTTCTTGTAATAGTGGAGAACTTTGCCCGCACTTATGAAAAAGTTGCTAAGCAAGTTTCCGTTCAATATGTCATTACCACGGAAATAGGCGATTTGCTTTTCTGGCACAAGAGAATACTAATTAACTTTTATTTGAAGAAAATTAGGAAAGCCGTGCCGGAATTCAATATTCCTAAAGCGATGCCGTTTAGGCAGGCTCTGGCAATAGGGAAGAAAAGAGCTTATGAGCCAGTCGACATAGAGAATACTGACGTAGCTTTTCTTCAATATACCGGTGGGACGACGGGAATTCCTAAAGGAGCGATGTTGACCCATCGCAATATTATTGCCAATACTCTTCAGACTGGCGTCTGGATTTCCGTTTCTTTCAAGAAAAAAACTGAGCTTGTCTTATTGGCATTGCCTCTTTACCACATATTTTCCTTGACGGAAATGTGTAGCTTGCTGCGCTGGGGAGCCGAACTGGTTCTTATCACCAACCCTCGGGACATCAAAGGTCTAGTCAAAGAATTCCAGAAAAGGAATTATTCAGTCGTTTCTGGAGTCAATACTTTATTTAACGCTCTTTTGCATGCCCCTGGTTTCGACAAGGTAAATTTCAAGAAATTAAAGCTGGCTGTCGGTGGAGGAACGCAAATACAAAAACCAGTGGCAGATTTATGGCATAAGCTGACTGGAAACTACATTACCGAAGCCTATGGATTGACGGAGGCAGCTCCTGGCGTCTCAGGTAATCCTCTTGATCAGGAGTGGAATGGCTCAGTGGGTTATCCTCTTCCATCCACCGAGGTCAGCATTAGAGGGGAAGGGTTCCAAGATCTTGGAAGGTGGAATACTCCAGATGAAATCCCCTCTCACACTGGAGAAATATGCGTAAAAGGTCCGCAGGTAATGGCCGGCTATTGGAAAGCTCCAGATAAGACTGCTTCAGCAATTTGCGATGGTTGGCTGCGCACTGGAGACGTGGGTCACATGAATTCCGAAGGCCAGATCACCATTACCGATCGCCGTAAAGATATGATCCTTGTATCGGGATTTAATGTCTATCCCAATGAAGTCGAGGCAGTCGTTCAGTCGATGCCGGAAGTATTGGAGTGCGGGGTAGTAGGAGTACCAA
>JAJPXW010000277.1:0-293 GCA_021205255.1 Burkholderiales bacterium | reverse complement strand
AAAAGTAATTGCTTATTGCAAGCAGAATATGACTGGATACAAGATTCCAACACAGATTGTCTTTGTGGATACTATTCCTAAGACTCCAGTTGGCAAGATTCTGAGAAGAGAGCTCAAAGATATTGCGGAAAGTTAAATTTCTATTTAAAGATAGGTAAGAGTCTGCAAGGGGATAACCCCTAGCAGGCTCTTTTGTAATTATAAGTAAATATTTGAGTGTCCTTTTCAAAACATTTTAAAACCCTTTGATTTTTATTTGCGTTTTATATGATAAATAGAAAAAATAAATTTAG
>JAJPXW010000153.1:2930-4920 GCA_021205255.1 Burkholderiales bacterium | reverse complement strand
AAAAAATAAAATTAGCTCCACCTGCTGCGACCATGACAGCGTATAGGAACCACCTAGCTGTCATCCAAATAAATGGGGGGGGGGTACTTTGTAAGCCTCTAAGTGAGTCGTTTGGATCCGTTGCCATTGTCTTAGTAGCGTACTTTCTTTTAGGACTTCATAAGCAGCTCAGTCGGAGAAAAGCCTCCCTAACCGCTTTCTACCACAACTGCTACATCAGTTTGCGTAACTGGAGAAGATTGCTGTGGTCTTCTCTAGCCTGACGTTCCTATTCTATTTCCTACCGCTGGTTTTGGTGGTCTATTTCGCTTTGCCGAAGGAGGCGAGAAACTACTGGCTCTTTATCGCTAGCCTTGGTTTCTATGCCTGGGGCGCACACGAGTTCGTAATAGTAATGGTCGCCTCCATCCTGGTGAACTACGTGTTCGCCAGGCTAATTGATGTTTCAAAGGTAGATTGGGAAAGACGAACCTATCTAATCCTGGCCATTGCCTGCAATTTAGGTATCCTTTTCTACAACAAGTACATGAACTTCTTCACGGCCAACCTCCAGAAGGTGTTTGGTGATTCCATAGTCGTGACGAAGATCATTCTGCCAATCGGGATTTCGTTCTTTACCTTCCAGGCGATCTCCTACGTGGTGGACGTCTATAGGAGGGAAACCCCTGCGCAGAGGAATCCTTGGCACCTAGGCATGTACATAGCATTGTTCCCTCAGCTGATTGCCGGTCCCATCGTTCGATACAAGACGATAGCCGACCAGATAGTCGACAGAACTATAACGGTAAAAAACTTCTCGCTCGGAATCAACCGGTTTTGCCTGGGCTTTGCCATGAAGATACTGCTGGCGAACAACATGGCGACTATCGCAGACCAAGCCTTCAAACTGGCGCGGACGCCGGAACACTTATCCGTCGGCTTCGCATGGCTGGGAGCCATCGCCTACACGTTCCAGATCTTTTTCGATTTCGCCGGATACTCCGCCATGGCAATTGGACTTGGAATGATGCTTGGATTCACTTTTCCGGAAAATTTCAACTTTCCCTACATCTCGAAGACAGTCACTGAGTTCTGGAGGAGATGGCACATGTCCCTCGGCCAGTGGTTTCGCGACTATGTGTATTTTCCGCTCGGGGGTTCAAGAGTGGACAGCAAATACACCCTAGTCAGAAATCTCTTCATCGTGTAGTTCCTGACAGGAGTATGGCATGGTGCAAATTGGACATTCATCTGGTGGGGTCTGGGCTATTTCGCACTAATTACTTTCGAGAAGCTTACCAACCTGCCCAAGCGGAACCTTGGCTGGTCCCTTTCCACACTCTACATGGTCTTTACTTTGCTATGCGTCGTGCTCGGCTGGGTTGTTTTCAGATCGACAGACCTACACGAGGCCAAAGCCTATCTGGGAGCCATGGTTGGTCGTCACGGCAATGCCCTGTGGGACGACAACGCAACTAGATATCTCAACGACTATAAGATTCTGCTTCTTCTATGCATTCTCTTCAGCACGCCTTTGATGGCGAAATTAAGACCTTGGCTCGGTGAAAGACTCAATGCTGTTCCGCTAGTTGACACTGCCTTTACTTTGCTGGCACTCGGACTGCTCGTAATTTCCGTTTCAATGCTTGTCATCGGTGGCCACAACCCGTTTATCTACTTTAACTTCTAGTTTGGAGGAGTCCTTGAAAAGCTCTTATCGTCTAAACGCAGTGGTCTATTTAGTACCTATTGTCCTTTTCTTTGCTCTGATGCTCTGCTTTTCATGGCTTACCTATGCGGATAAGGTCAAGAATACTGTGGAAGGCACCAAGCTGGAATCACATTCCCTGCGTAGCCTGACTGCCAAAATGGAGAAAGTCCTGCAAGAGAATTTTCACGGAAAGTATAGTTTTGTGGATATGGCTGGAGCCACGGCCAAAGCTCTGCAACTCAATTCCTTCAATTCAGTGGAAAAACTGGCCGATGGATCCATTGCGGTCATTCCCGGTAA
>JAJPXW010000153.1:2329-2920 GCA_021205255.1 Burkholderiales bacterium | reverse complement strand
GTTGAGAACACGGTTAAGCTTGTCAAGCAAATTGCACAATTGAGCGACTTCCTAAAGAAAAGAGGGGTGCCTTTCCTCTTTATCGGAGCTCCCGACAACAGATCCGTCTACGATGCAAAATATTCCCCGGGATATTCCGACCATTCCAGACGGGAATACCATGCCCTCATAGAGGGTCTTCAAAAAGCCGGAGTGGAAGTATTGGACATGGACAAGGCGTTCGAAGAAAAGAACCTCGGGATAAAGGACCTCTACTTCAGGACCGACCACCATTGGAACCACAGAGCAGGGCAAATTGCGGCCCAGAAGACGATGGAATATCTAGTGGAGAAAGGAATTGCCTCCTCCAAGCCGGAGTTGATGGAAGATGCAAGCTTCGAGATTAGGAGGCTGCCGGACTGGTTCTTGGGATCCCAAGGGAAAAGAGTGGGGAGGTACTACGCCGGTACCGACGACATTTTTGTCTATAAACCTAAATACGAAACCGATTTTTCAGTTGCGACGCTTTCCAGCAGCGATAGTAATTGGCAGTACGACAATGACATCCTGAACGAAAAGGCAGTTGAGAAAAAAGACTACTTTAACGAAGAT
>JAJPXW010000153.1:0-2319 GCA_021205255.1 Burkholderiales bacterium | reverse complement strand
CTCCGTACTCACAATGGCGCGTGGAAGAGCCTTCGTTCCAGAGGGTCGTCAACAACAAGGCCGACAACAATACAAAAGTCCTCATTATCGCTGACTCCTACAGACGTCCCTGGGAATACTTCATCGCAAGCCAGTTCAGGGAAATTGATACGGTACGGCTCGGCCGGTATCAGGATGGAACCATCGCACAGGCGCTTGTCCAGTTCGAGCCCGACTTGGTCGTCATGATCGTTAACTCGAGGGGCATGTACGTAAGGAATAGGTTTGATGGCATTGGAATAGACCAGCATGAGAAGTCACTGGAAAATACAAAGTTGGCTGTATCTCCCTTATGGTCGAAGGATATAAGAATTGCCTCAAGCCGCAATCAAGCCAACAAATTTGAAGTTCTGGCGGAAAACTTAAAGCCTGGCGACACCTACACTTTGAGAGTCCAGTCGGTCGAACTGGAAGGTAGTAAGGATAAATTTGTCCAATTGGTCCTGCAAGACCTTACGTCCAACAAGCCGTTGCTCAATCGATATTTTGAGGTCGAAAGTTCTAAGCCCCAAAAATGGATTTTTACAGTGCCCAAGAATCCAAATAGCACGTTTGCCGTCTATCTTTATGCCGGAATAAAAGGGCACACTCAAAACGCCACTGCAATGTAAGTGTCTTAAAGCCTAGGTAGGGGTCAGGATTTTGCCCTAGGAGATGATTTCAGAGATCAAATTTCCTAGGGTTTAAATTTATAGATGTTTCATGGATAAAACTTGTTCTGTCCATGAAGAAATAGAATCTTGCGATGGTAGATAGAATTATGGCGCCCTAATGTCCGCTTTTAACAATTAAGGCGCCATCCGTCGACTAGTTATTGCTGCTGCGCTTCTTCCAGCTTCTTGCGGTTTTCAATTCCAGTTTCGATAATTTCATCGATGCAGGAGGCAAAATCAAAATCGGCCGCATAGGAGCTAAGGCAGTATGGCGAGGCCTTTTCACCAGGCTTTGGCTCCTGCCTGACGGTGATCCAGGTCTTTTCAGGGTCGCCAGTGTCAAGGTACAGCCTATCCAGACCGCGGGCCGTGATATGTTCAAATAGCCTGCGGCAATATTTCTCCATCCACTCGAGTGGATCGATATGGTTCATCTCCAATGTTCTGAAGATTGAAAATGTGGCCAATGCGACTTTTGCATAGTCTGCGTTGGTGAAGAAGTGGCTGTTGTTGCGGATGAGCGCAATCGGACGGATATTCTGCTCCACCACGCTTGAATCCGGTGGAATTTCAAAATTGTCCTCCTTGAGGAAGCACCTGAGCTTGTCCCGGTTGTTGCGGTAGAAAACGCACGCCTTGGCCAATGGATCGGTCTTGGGGGAAGCCCTCCACCTGCCGCTTTCGGATTGTTCAACCCGTCCTTCGCTCAGCTCGTCCATCAATTTGTCGATGAGGTCCATCAGCGCGGTCTGCTTCCTGCGGATTTCCGCAAGTTTCTGTGGATCGCCGCGGGCTTTTACAATTTCCTTCTCCCACTGGTAGATAAGCGAGATGGACTGGTATATCCTCGCCTCCTTGTAGAAGACGCCGTTCTCCCTACGGGCTTTTTCCATCACGGCAGCTTGCTGCTCCGGGGTCAAGTCAAGAAAATCGCGTGCGCCCTGAACGTTGCTGCCATGGGTCATCAAGTAGCGCCGGCAATGGATTAGGCAGATTTGATGCAAAGCGTCGGGGTGGTTTTCCAGTAATTTGCCGTAGGCGCCATAGGCGTCGGTTACCAGGGCGGTGAACTTGAAAGTGGCGTCGAGATATTTTGCTATCGCATCGGTGCCGCGCCCTTCCAACAGCGCATAGGCGTGAAGCTGCACCATCGACCTGAAGACGGTTCCAAAGGAGAGTACGTAGGTCTGCGAGCATGTGCCCGGACTGTTCTTTCCATCTTCCGGTTTTTTGCCGTAGCCCATTGGCTGGGCGACGTTGAAGCAAGTTTCATCGGCGGCCAGAACCTTCTGCTCCCGCAACTTGTTGAGAAGCGCCTCGTAGAGCGGCATAATGTAGATCAGGCCCCATTCGTAGGCGTTGCGGTTAAGCGTGTCGGAACCAAGCAGCGCGCCTTTTTCAAAGGATGTCCCGGCGCGGTTCAAGGCCAAACCCATATAGTGCAGGTGCAGGGCGGTGACGATTGGCTTCACACCCATGGTCCTGGTGTGCGCGATTGGATGGTCGGAGCCTTCGCTAAAGGTATGGTGCCTCTGGCAGTTCGGGCACCAGTAGTTGTGTAGCCGTATTGGAGTGCCGACACCTTCCCTGGCCTTCTTGCCCGTCCTCTGGGTCTTAATCTTGCGAT
>JAJPXW010000332.1 GCA_021205255.1 Burkholderiales bacterium | reverse complement strand
GTATTAAGGATTAACACGAGTTTTATATTCCCAAGAAGACACTTCCAGATCTTTTTGATGAAATAACTTGGCTACTATTGGCACAAAGTTATGGAGGAAACTATGTGGCTGCGTAGCCCTAGATTTTGGAGCTGGACAATTTTGGCGCTAGTCCTGTTGGGTTTTGTGCTCGGTGGCTATTTCAGTCCATGGTGGGTAGTGCGCCAAATTCGAGAAGACGCATTGGCGGATAACGGATTCCAAATTTCCCAGTATGTTGACTTTGAGCAAGTTCGTCTCAATCTCGTAGAGCAAATGAAAAACCAGATTGCCATTAAATTTGACGCTCTGGGTAAATCTAGTGATCAAGAAGCTCAAGCACTAGCCAATGAGGAAGCTGTGCTACTTATAAATAGAATTGTGAATCCTCAAGGTATCGCCGATTTGCTTAATCAGGCCTATACCTCAAAGATAGCTGGAAAGGAACTAAAAGACTTAGTTAAGGAAGGAGCAACGAAAATTGAGTCGGGAAAAGGGAAGTCGGAATTAATTCTTTCGGATGGCTATGGAGCTAATTTAAGTCAGTTCTTTATAAAAATTTCAGATACGGCTTCTAGTGCTCAAACCGTTACAATTCAGCTCCACCGCGAAGGATTCCTTGGCTGGAAAATCATAAACATTCTTCTACCACTAGGTTTTTAGGTTTCAATATGCCATTTGTTTTTGCTTCTGCATGCACTCCGGCCGTCCCTGTCTGGGGTGAAAAAGATAAGTATTTCCCGGTTCATCGAGTTTATTGCATAGGCGCTAACTACGCAGAACATGCTGCGGAAGTAGGAACTGAGGGGAGGGAGCGGCCATTCTTTTTTGCTAAGCCAGCCGATTGTCTAGTTGTCTGTAAGGAAGGCAAATCGGTAGATATTCCATACGCTAGAAATACTAAAAGCCTTTGCTTGGAAGTCGAATTAGTTATTGCAATTGGCAAAACAGCCCCTTCAACTGGTGAAATTTCCGTTGAAGAAGCCGAAGACTATATATTTGGTTATGCCGCTGGACTCGATTTCACTAAACGTGATTGGCAAAATGAATTAAGGGCAAACCGTCAGCCCTGGGAACTCGCTAAAGGATTTGATAGAGCAGCCCTTATTACTGAAGTGAGGGAAAAGTTCAGGGCGCCGGACATGGATAACGCCGAACTCTGGCTTTATGTGAACAATACTGTTCGCCAGAGAGGAAACACCCGGACTATGATCTGGAAAATACCAGAGATTATTAACGAGCTTTCCAAGAATTTTCAATTGACGGCTGGTGACCTTATTTATTCAGGCTCACCAGCTGGATCAGGTCCTATTGAACCGGATGAGACATTTGAAGGTGGAGTATCGGGGATAGGAACGTTTAGCGGAAAGATAACTTCCGCTAAACCATAAATAGAAATTTATTCCTTAGGAACAACTGTCTCCTTAATAACATTGCCTTGATAGGCTTCCGGTTCAGGTTGTTTTTCCTTTGGAGGCGATGCTGGTTCGGTAGCCTTTCTAGTGTTCTTATGGGTTTTTGTTGGTGTCGCTTTTGCTTTTGCAGCCTTTGACTGGGCTACGTGCTTAGTCTCCGATGGATTAACGGAAGCGACTTGTGTGTTTTGATGTTTTGGTATTAACAAAAGGGATCCTTCTATTAATCCAGGCTCGTTCATTCTCGAAGCAATAGCCGTAGCCAACTCCGCAACCGCACCCGCATAGAAATAGCTATTGTTATATCTAAGCACCGAAGAGAAATTTCTTGTGCCGACGCGGTAGAACCTGTCTACTTTCATGGTTCCTGGAATGTAGTAGGGGAAGTCGACAACCCATGCTTTAATGCTTTCTGGATAAGAGCGCTCCTTCACAGTTGGTTTAACACCGTTATCTTCAAGAGACTTCAGTGTGTATTTCGGTAGAACTCCACCACCGAATCGGCGATTGTGTTCCGGCGTAATCTCCGCTTCAATAAGCATAGGGAGACCTTGCTGCCAATTAGCTTTGGATAGATAGTTGGCAATCGATCCAATCGTATCTGGAATCGAATTAGTTAGATCAATTTTGCCGTCTCCGTCAAAGTCCACGCCATAATGACGTATAGAGCTCGGCATAAATTGCGGCAAGCCTACTGCACCGGCAAAAGAGCCTACAACTTCGCCTGGATGAAGATTGTTCTTATTTAACATTACGAGGAATTCCTCAAGTTCTTTCTTGAAGAAATCAGCTCTACGCTTGTAGTCGAAGCTTAAGGTAACTAAGGCATCGAGCACTTTCCAAGAGCCTTTGTTCTCTCCATAGGCCGTTTCTACACCAACTATAGCTACGATGACCGCTGGGTCTACGCCGTAAATCTCTTTAGCCTTATCTAGCCATTGCTGGTTTTCTTTCCAGAAATTAGTACCGGTTTTAAGACGGTGTTCGCCTAGAAACATTGCTCTATACCTTTCCCAGTCTTTCATTAAGGACTTTTCGCCAGGGGGCAACTTAGTACGGGGCGACATTAACCGTTCGATTTTCGGCTGATAGGTGGCTTGGTCCAACACCTCGACTACCCATTCTTCAGGTAGACCTCGTCTTTTGGATACGTCTTGTATAAAACGGGCGACCTCTGGTCTCTTGCTATATGGAATAGCTCTTTCAGCAGCGGTCGATGACATGGACTGTGCAAAGGTTAGTCCTGGAATAAGGGACAGAGAAACAGAAATAGCCGTCCCTAGTAGCATTCGTCTCAGCATTGGCAATTCTCCTTGCTTTAAAGATTACCTGAAAAACAAGGAAATCAACAATATGGAATACGATCACCCATCAAGGTCGGCTTAAGGTATCAACGCCAATTTATTACTGGAGAAAAGCTCAAAGCCAACTGAGAATCCTTATTTATAGGCATTTTCAATCGATTGTAGGCACAGACTAGAGAGATAGGCAGGTTCGAAATTCTTCACACTTTAATTAATGTTGAAACACCATTTTACGAATTTAACCTCTTCTCCTTTCTTCTAATTTCTATTCAGAAAGGCATCTTTGACAATTATGAGTTTTATCGGGGCATGATAGACTTCATTAATGCGGTGAGGAGTGTGAGTTTTGGGGACATCGACCTCATATTTGGCAGTATTCCCCGCATACGGCATTAATATTAGAAAAGCATCATTTTTAGTTGAGTAGATCATGGAATTAAAAGAGCTCTTCTCGCAAACCCAGCACCATATGAAGCGGACTATCGAGACGCTAAAGCAGAACTTGACGAAGATTAGAACAGGCCGAGCGAATCCCGCGCTCCTTGACCAAATTACCGTTGAATACTATGGCAGTCCAACACCACTGCCTCAAGTAGCGCAGCTTGGTCTGGCCGATGCAAGAACGATCACAGTCCAGCCCTGGGAAAGAAAAATGATTGCCGTTGTCGAAAAGGCAATTAGAGAATCGGATCTTGGCTTGAATCCTTCTAATAATGGCGAAGTTATCAGAGTTCCTATGCCCCCCCTTACAGAAGAAAGAAGAAGGGAGATCACTAAAGTCGTACGCAACGAAGGCGAAGACGCTAAGGTGGCAATTCGCAATCTTCGCAGGGAAGTAAATACTGAAGCAGCCTCTCTTCTTAAAGATAAAGAAATTACGGAAGACGAGGAGAGAAAGGCCAATACAGATGTTCAGAAATTAACTGATAAATGGATTGGCGAAATCGATAAGCTTATTGAAGAAAAAGTCAAGGAAGTGATGACGGTCTGAAGACTGTATCTTTTGATATGAGTGAGGATCCAACGCAACTAAATCCGCCAATCAATTTGCCAAGACACGTGGCAATTGTCATGGATGGCAATGGAAGATGGGCGAAAGCAAGAAATATGCCTAGACTGGCAGGTCACCGAAAAGGAGTCAACGCCGTCCGGGCAGTTGTGGAATGCGCAGGAGAGACTGGTATTCCTAACCTTAGCCTTTTTGCTTTTTCCAGTGAAAACTGGAATCGACCTGAGGCAGAGGTAGGAGGGCTTATGTCCTTGTTCATGACCGCTTTGACAAAAGAGGTGGATGAACTGCAAAAGGTCGGGGTAAGGCTAAGAATGGCTGGAGAAACCAGCCGATTTTCTCCAGATCTCCGGAGACAAATGGAAATTGCCGAAAAACAGACGGCAGAAGGTACAAGGCTAAACCTCAATATCTGTATAAACTACGGCGGCAGGTGGGACATCGTTAACGCTTGCCGCCAAATCGTTTCCCAGGGAATTGCGCCTGACAAGATAGACGAAAAGCTATTTTCCCAGTATTTGCAGGTTCCTGATTCCGGAGACGTGGATTTAATGATTAGATCGGGTGGAGAAAGCAGGATCAGCAACTTTTTCCTGTGGCAGGACGCCTATGCCGAACTTTACTTCACCCCCGTGCTGTGGCCGGATTTTGGAAAGAAGGATTTCTTAGAGGCTCTCCAATGGTACGCACATAGACAAAGGCGGTTCGGCAAAACCGGCGATCAAGTTCAACAACCTAACTAATAAATGAAGAAGGGTGGAAATGCTACGTCAGAGAATTACAACGGCTGTTATTCTTTTAGCCATTGTCATAGTGTGTCTGCTAATTGGCCCATGGGCGTTCGATGCGCTTGCTGCAGTAATCCTAGGTTGCTGCCTATGGGAGTGGCTGAGACTTGCCGAATGGGATAACCGCCTAGCTATCGTATGTAGCGTGGCCATGAGCATAGTCCTTTATTGGACAGAAATAAGCCAGTCGCCGCTTTTGCATACCATAAAGGAAGGAGAAGGCCTATTGATCTTCTCAGCGACAGGAACTGTCATTTGGTTTGTCTTGACCTACCTTATTTTCCTTCGCCGTAATGTCGGTTGGAATGTTCCTCCGGTTTGGCGTTGGGTGCTGGCCTTGATATTCGTTCCTTGCGCTTGGTTCTCCTTAATGTATCTTTACAGAAACTACGGCGCGATATTCATGATTTCCGTTCTTGCATTGGTTTGGGTTGCGGATATCTCTGCCTACTTCGCGGGATCGCACTTCAAAGGTCCTAAGATGTCGCCAGGAATTAGTCCGAACAAGACCTGGGCCGGCGCTATTTCTGCTTTTGTCATTGTTCTTTTTCTTGCCTATCTTTCGTGGATGACCATTCCAGCAGCTCCTTTCTGGACCAATGCCGTGATCGGAACTACAACTGAATTTGCTTCGGCTGGTCTCATTTTTCTTATTGTTCTTTATTCGATTACTGGAGACCTATTTGAAAGCACTCTGAAAAGAAATGCAGGCGTGAAAGATTCGAGCAATTTACTTCCTGGTCATGGCGGTTTCTACGATAGGATGGATGCGCAGTTTGCCGTGCTTCCCCTTACGGTCTTCATTCATCTTTTAATACAAGGAATTTAATTCATTAATGGAAAGGCTTTCGATCCTAGGAGCCACTGGCTCCATAGGAACCAGTACGTTGGACGTAGTTAGTCAGCATCCGGACCGATATAGCGTTTATGCAGTGACGGCAAATACAAATGTAGAAAAACTAGCCGGAATCGCTGATGCTTTTAATGCCAAAGTGGCTGTTGTCGCCGATAAGAAGCTTTACGGATCTCTTAAAGAGGCTTTAAAAGCCGGAGGGTGCGATGCTAAGGCCGAGGCCGGAGCCGATTGCATAGTAGGCGTTGCCGAAGACTCGCATGCTGATACCGTTGTTGGAGCCATTGTCGGAGCAGCTGGAATTCGTTCTTCCTTTGCGGCCGCTAAGGCCGGTAAGAAATTGCTCTTAGCCAATAAGGAAAGCGTTGTTTGCGGCGGGAAAGTTCTCATGGACTTGGTTAGGAATTCCAATGCGCTTTTGCTTCCTGTCGATAGCGAACACAATGCAATTTTCCAGTGCCTACGCGGAGCTACCCCACTTATGAAGGAGAAGGCACGAATCATTTTGACTGCTTCTGGTGGGCCTTTCCTTCATAGGGAATCTTTGGAGGATGTTACCCCTGAAGAGGCTACCCACCACCCCAATTGGTCGATGGGGAAAAAGATCACTGTGGACAGCTCAACCATGATGAATAAAGGGCTGGAAGTCATTGAGGCGAGATGGCTTTTCGATGTACCGCAGGATCGAATCGAGGTAATAATTCACCCCCAAAGCATTATCCATTCGATGGTCGAATTCGAGGATAATGTAGTTATGGCACAGCTCGGATCTCCGGACATGCGGAATACAGTTGCTTACTGTTTGGCGTATCCGGAACGCATTAATGCAGGTGTTGCGCCACTAAACTTTGCAAAGGTAAGGCAACTTACTTTCGAGGAACCTAACTTGAAGAAATTCCCGCTTCTGGCTTTGGCCTATGAAGCCCTAGACAGAGGAGGGTACGCATGCATTAGGCTGAATGCAGCCAATGAGCTTGCGGTTGAAGCCTTTTTGGCTGGAAAAATAAAATATACAGACATATTTAAAATATGCGAACCGATGATGCTTAGCGCACCATCGGAAAACCCAAAAAAATTAGAAGAAATAATAGAGGCTGATGAGGAGGCCCGCATACTTGCCACTGAATTTATTAGTGGGTTTATAGGAGAATAGGGTTGGATCTGCTAACAACACTTCTAGCTTTCGCCGTTACTTTAGGCATCCTGATAACAATTCATGAACTTGGTCACTTTTGGATCGCAAAAAAATGTGGTGTAAAAGTCTTAAGCTTTTCGATAGGTTTCGGAAAGCCTATCTACACCTTTAGATTTAAAAACGATCCCGATCAAACTGCTTGGCATGTGTCATCGCTACCTTTGGGTGGCTATGTCCGTATGCTTGATGAAAGAGATCCAAAGTGCCTGCCTATTAAGGAAGAAGATAAACTTAGAACATTTAATTCAAAAAACGTCTGGCAGCGGTTTGTTATCGTAGCTGCTGGTCCAATTTTCAACTTATTGTTGGCTGTAGTTCTTTTTTCCTCGGTGTTCATGATCGGCGTAACAGATCTGCAGCCTGTTATTGCCGAACCGTTAGTTGGCACTCCAGCGGCTGAAGCCGGTCTTCAGGAAGGAGATCGCATAGTTGCCATAGATGGCCGGAAAATTGATTCTTTTAGTGGGCTGAGGCTCGCTCTTATAGAAAGAGCTGGTGAGCAAGTCACTTTGACTACGGAAAGCGAAAATGGCGGCCAGACAGAAAAACAGCTCGATCTTGCTAAGCTCGACCTTGATAAGGCCGATAAACAAGATCCATTAAACGATATAGGCGTTACCGTTAAGTCCAGCAACCCCGTGGTGCGCCAAGTCATTGAAGGCAGTCCAGCTGAAAAAGCCGGCATCAAGGTGGGTGAATATGTCTTATCAGTCGCTGGAATTCCGACAAAGTCGTTGAGTTCGATGATCGAGGACATTAGAAAACATCCTGACGAAGATATTCAGCTGACGCTGCAAAATCCCGAGGGAGAAGAGCGTAGCCTCACATTGCACACCCTATCGGAAAATGCGGCCAATGGCGCAAAAATCGGGAAAATCGGAGTTGCTTTCGGCGTAAATCTGCCGACCGTAAAAATTTCCTATAACCCCTTGCAGAGTCTTTGGGAAGGAACTGTAAAAACCTGGGATTCAACTGTATTCTCGTTAAAGATGATAGGGAAAATGCTCATAGGTGAAGTCTCAGTAAAGAACCTTTCCGGACCGGTCACCATAGCCGACTACGCTGGTCAAACGGCCCGCTTGGGGCTTGAACCTTTCCTATCTTTCCTAGCCCTCGTTTCCCTGAGTCTGGGAATCTTAAATCTTCTGCCAATACCCATGTTAGATGGGGGTCATCTCATGTATTATTTGGTGGAAATGGTCAGAGGAAAGCCAGTTTCCGAATCCTTCCAATTGCTGGCCCAAAAGGTGGGAATTGCGGCATTGTGCGGATTAACTTTGCTTGCCTTATTTAATGATATTACCCGGCTCTTAGTATAAAAAGCCCCCAATTAGCAATAAAAATAAATGCCTAAACCTCTTAAACAAGCCAGTGCGGTTTTGCTGGCGCTGTATGCCGCAGGGGTGCTGGCCCAAGGCCATGTCATTAAAGACATCCGATTGGAGGGAATTGCCAGAACAGAAGCTGGTACAGTTTTCTCCCATCTCCCAATTCGTGTGGGTGATACATATACGGCTGAACTAGGAGCCGAGGCTCTTAGATCCTTGTACGCCTCCGGTATGTTTAGGGATGTCGAACTTGACATGGATGGCAACGTTCTAGTTGTCAGAATTCAAGAAAGACCGACTGTAGCCGGTATACAAACAACTGGCATTAGTGAGTTCGATAAAAAAGGCGTTGAGAAATCGCTCCGTGACGTTGGATTGGCAGAAGGTGCAATTTTCGACCGCTCCATCCTTGAACGTGCTGCCCAGGAGCTTCGTCGCCAATACTTAACCAGAGGCCATTACGCAGTTGAAATTAAGACTACGGTAACTCCTGTCGAACGTAACCGTGTTCGTGTCATCATGGACGTGGACGAGGGCAACGTATCGAAAATTGCCACTATTCGGTTTGTCGGCAATAAGGTCTATAGCGACGGGAAACTTCGCGATGAAATGCAACTAGGATTGCCAAACTGGTTGTCCTGGTACACCAAGCGAGACCAATATTCCAGAGAAAAGTTGCAAGGCGACTTGGAAGCTATTCGAGCCCTTTACAACAACAATGGCTACCTCGACTTCAAGATCGACTCCACTCAGGTTTCCATTAGTCCGGACAAGTCCAAAATCCACATCACTATTAATGTGAACGAAGGCAAGAAGTACCGCATTAAGGATGTCAAGCTAACGGGAGATATGCTTGGCTTGGAGCCTGAATTCGAAGATATGATCGATATCAAGCCAGGATCCGTTTATAACGCTTCTGAAGTAAACGCATTGGGCAAGGCCATCACGGATAAGCTTTCCACTTTAGGATATGCTTTTGCAAAGGCTACGCCTGAACCTGTTCCGCTAGGGGCCGATAGCAACGAAGTCTCAATTGTCTATCTTATTGACCCAGGCAAGCGCGTATATGTCCGTAAAGTCAACATTACAGGTAATACTAGAACGCGAGACGAAGTAATTCGCCGTGAAGTTCGACAATACGAAGCAAGCTGGTTCGATAGCGATAAAGTAGCAGTATCTAGAGACCGTATCGATAGACTGGGTTTCTTCGAAACTGTGACGGCTGAGCCGGAACCAGTTACAGGTTCGCCTGACGAAGTTGACCTGGAAGTCAAGGTTAAGGAAAGACCAACAGGCAACATCTCCATCGGTGCAGGCTATTCGACTTCTGAAGGCATCATTATCAGTGGTGGATTCTCCCAGAACAACGCTTTCGGTACTGGTAATTCTTTGTCGGTGGACGTCAACACATCGAAGAGTACGAGAATTTACTCTTTGAACTTTACCCAGCCCTACATTACGACTTCCGGTATAAGCCAGGCGTTTGAAATTTACGACCGCCGTATTGACTTGGACGAGTTGGACATTACTGACGACGTAGTCTACGAAACGTACGGTGCTGGCGTCTCCTACGGTATTCCGGTCACTGAGAACGATCAGATCTTCCTAGGCGGTAAGTTCGAAATGACTGATGTGAAAGTAGGAGCCAATGCACCTAACCGCTATAAGGAATACGTGCTCGACTATGGCAAGAAGCCAAAAGACGTCGCTTTAACGTTTGGCTGGTCGCGAGATACACGTGATAACGTGCTGGCACCAAACTCCGGTAGATATCAAAGAGTTTCAGCGGAAATATCGCTTCCAGTCCTGGACTTGAGATACTATCGCGCTACTTACCAGTTCCAGCAGTACTGGCCAATTACAAAGACCTTTACCTTTGCCTTTAATACAGAACTTGGTTACGGCGATGGTTACGGTGGCAAACCGTATCCTTTCTTTAAGAATTTCTACGGTGGCGGTATTGGTTCGGTCCGTGGCTTCGAGAGTTCCTCATTAGGTCCACGTGATAGTGACGGTGATGCGTCAGGTGGTAACAGAAAGTTCAATTTCTCGCTTGAGTTGCTAGCTCCAATTCCAGGAGCCGATAGAACGCTTCGTTTGTTCACCTTCCTAGACGGTGGCTGGATTTGGGGTAGAAGGGCCATTTACCAAGACGGCAAGACCATTTATAAGAAAGACAAGCTTGACCTTGGAGACTTGAGGTATTCAGTCGGTATCGGTTTAGCCTGGATTTCGCCGATGGGTCCTCTTAAGCTGAGCTTTGCAATACCTCTTAACAAGAAAGACAGCGATGAACTTGAAAGATTCCAGTTCCAAATTGGTACAGGTTTCTAAAATTTATGGCACAATTTAGAGATTGTGTAGGAGTACAACTAATGCAAAAAACTTTTTTAGCAGCTGCCTTGGTCGCCTCAATGGTTGTGGCCACAGCACCATCTTTTGCTGCTGAGTTAAAAATCGGAGTCGTCAATACTGAAGTTATCCTGCGCGAT
The DNA here is from genome assembly GCA_021205255.1 of Burkholderiales bacterium. Lineage (GTDB taxonomy): Bacteria > Pseudomonadota > Gammaproteobacteria > Burkholderiales > Burkholderiaceae_F > JAJPXW01. The sequence goes on along the minus strand of JAJPXW010000332.1, from coordinate 13,658 downwards.
TCTCCAGCAGCTCAGGCAGCTAGTAAAAAACTAGAACAAGAATTTTCGAAGCGCGACAAGGACGTGAACGCCCAAGGTCAACGTCTGAAAACCGATATCGAAAGATTCGAAAAGAACGCTGCTAATATGAATGAGCAGGAGAGGGTGCGTAAGCAGCGCGACCTGCAAGACCGCGAAAGAGATTTTCAACGTCGTCAGCGTGAGTTGAGGGAAGACTTCAATCAGCGCCGCAACGAAGAGCTGCAGAAACTCCTGCGCCAAGCAAATAAAGTCATTAAGGATTTGGCACAAAAGGAAGGCTACGATCTAGTCTTGCAGGAAGCCATTTATGTGAATCCAAAACTGGATATGACTGACACTGTTCTAAAACTGCTGAAATAACTAAAATAAAAACTCAGGCAGACAAAGGTCTGCCTGTTGTTTTATCAGCTGTTTTTTTGCTGTTTTCAGCCGGCCGCAATGACCGACTGCTTCTGAGGATGCGCCAAGCAGTTAAGGCTTGCACCTTCCTAGAGCCAAGGTTTTCACAAACACTATGATTCAAAGATCAGAACCAATCACGCTGCTTGATCTTGCTGAACGTGTCAAAGAGCTAAGTAATGGCAGCCTGTTAAGTGCACTTTCCGAAGGTAGCGAAGGCACTCTTATTCAAGGTATAGCCCCGCTTGAAACTGCTGGTGATGGTGAAGTTTCTTTCCTCGCCTCCCCTAAATACAGAGACGAAGCTAAGCAGTGCCATGCGGCTGCCTTAATTTTGACGGAAGAAGATAAAAAGGCACTGTGGGGAGATGAAATTCCACCAAGAGCCTGCGTAATCACCCGGAATCCCTATGCTTGGTTCGCTTATGCCCTCCAGGTTATTTTCCCTCGAGATAACGTTACGCCAGGAATTCATCCAGGTGCCTGTATAGATCCTTCGGCCTATGTAGCTCCTACCGCGAGAATAGATAAAGGTGTCGTGATTAAAGCCGGTGCAAGAATAGGGGAGCATTGCGAGATTTTGGCCAATACTGTCATCGCCGAAGACGTAGTAATTGGCGACAACACTAAAATTTATCCTAACGTCAGTATCTATTATGGATGTCGCATTGGTAAAAACAATATTATCCATAGTGGCGCTGTTATAGGAGCCGATGGCTTTGGCTTCGCTCCGTTGGATCTGGAATATGTCAAGATTCCGCAAGTTGGCATTGTGGAAACTGGCGACAATGTTGAGATAGGTGCCAATACCTGTATTGACAGGGGAGCTTTAAATAACACTACTGTTGGGAATGGTTCAAAGATAGACGACCTTGTAATGATTGGTCATAATTGCCAAATTGGAAAGAATGTAGTGATTTCGGGCAGATCTGGAATGGCTGGTAGCTCAATTATCGGAGATAACTGCCAACTTGGAGGTGGCGCAGGGATAGCTGGCCATCTTTCAATAGCTCCAGGAACTATTATTGGAGCTAATGGAGGCGTTCCAAAGACTATAGATAAGCCTGGTTATTATGCTGGCCACATGCCAGCCATGCCACATAGAGAGTTTTTCAATATACTTTCCGTCATTAAGAAGTTGCCGGAGATGCGCAGGCAGTTAAAGCGCTTAACCGAAGAAGTCAAGTCACTGAAAGGCGAATAAACAATGCAAGACATCAACGACATCATGAGGCTACTGCCACATCGTTATCCATTTCTACTTGTCGATAGGGTTTTAGAGACCGACGGCGTCAATAAGCTAATTGCGATTAAAAACGTAACAGTTAACGAACCGCAGTTTCAAGGCCATTTCCCAGGAGTTCCTGTGATGCCTGGGGTTCTGATCATTGAAGCTATGGCACAAGCTTGCGCCATGCTTGCTTTTGCAAGAATGGGTGAAAAAGCCGATCCAAATAAGCTGTTTTATTTTGCATCCATCGACAATGCCAGATTCAAACGAGTTGTTATTCCCGGAGACCAGCTTCGCTTTGAATGCACGTTTATGCGGGAAAAATTAGGAATGATAAAAATGCATTGCGATGCAACTGTGGACGGTCAACTAGCAGCCTGCGCAGATATGATGTGTTCCTATAGATCACCTAAATAATTAAAGTCGGGACAACAGATGGCACAAATTCATCCCACAGCTATTGTGGATCCAAAAGCTCAACTAGCAGAGTCAGTTGTTATCGGGCCCTACTGCACTGTTGGCCCGAATGTTAAAGTCGGTGAAGGAACGGTTCTCGAAAGCCACGTTATTCTCAAAGGACATACGACAATTGGTAAGAACAACAAAATCTATCCTTTTGCCGCCATAGGAATAGAACCGCAAGATAAGAAATACAGGGGAGAACCTACCCGTCTTGTTATCGGTGACGACAACGTGATCCGCGAGCACTGCACGCTTTCAACTGGAACTGTGCAAGACCATGGCGAAACAAAAGTCGGCAATCGTAATCTTCTCATGGCTAACGTTCATATCGCTCACGACTGCCAAATTGGCGACGATACTATTCTTGCTAATAATGTTGGTCTTGCCGGTCATGTCGTTATTGAGGACAAGGCTATTGTTGGCGGCCAAGTTGGTATCCACCAATTTATCCGTATCGGTTATGGAGCCATGCTCAGTGGTGGAACCATGATGCGTCAGGATATCCTTCCTTTCGCCTATTACCAAGGCAATCCGGGAAAGCCTTCCGGAATTAATATGGAAGGTATGAAAAGACTTGGCTACAGTAAAGAAGCTATTCATGCTGCCCGCGAAGTCTATAAGATCATTTTCCGTGAAGGCAACACAATAAAAGAAGCGACCGAAGAGATTAAAGAGCTAATTGAAACTTTGGAGGAGCCACAAGCCAAACAAGTTGCTACTCAAATGTGCGAATTCCTTGGAAACGCCACACGTGGCTTAGCCCGCTAATGGAAAAGCTAACAGCTCCAAAAATTATCTGGGCGGCAGGGGAAAACAGCGGAGACTTGCTCGCTTCGGAAGTCTTGCCTTCGGTAGCCAGGAATTTCCCTAGCACAAGCATGGAAGGCATTGGCGGCGACCGCATGATTAGCGCGGGTCTAAATCCCACTTTCCATGCACGTGACCTTTCCGTCCGAGGCTATGTAGAAGTTATTAAGCAGCTTCCTCGTATCTTGCGCATACGTAGCCAAATTATTAAAACTGTTAAAAATCAGCATCCGCAGGCATATATAGGAATTGACGCTCCTGATTTCAATTTATCAATTGAGGAAAAAGCCAGGAAAGCAGGAGTTCCTGTTATCCATATGGTGGCTCCGGCAATTTGGGCTTGGCGTCCACAACGCATTCACCAAATAAAAAGAGCGGTCGACCATCTGCTATTGATATTCCCCTTTGAAGAGGAGATCTTTAGAAAAGCAGGAATTCCATGCACCTATATAGGCCACCCTCTAGCAAGACATATCCCAATGAAGCCGGATACGATGGGTGCCCGCCAAGTACTAGGAGTAGCTATTGACGGAGCTCCGGTAGTAGCTGTGTTGCCTGGTAGCCGGCGTGATGAAATCAAGTGGAATAGTCCTAGTTTTTTTGGAGCATGCGAATTAATTCTAAAAAGCGAGCCACGGACAAAATTCATTATTCCGGCAGCCGATGAGCAGATACGGCAAATGATTAATAAGGAGCTGGAAAAATTCCCTGCCGTAAAAGAGGCCTTGACTATTACGGAAGGTCAATCCCATAAGGCTTTAGAGGCAGCCGACGCAGTCCTTGTAGCGAGCGGTACTGCTACTTTGGAAGCGGCTCTTTATAAGAAGCCGATGGTGGTCGGCTATGTAATGCCTGGCATTACATCATTAATGATTTTGTCGAAAGCTCAATCTAGGTGGATTAGTTTACCTAATATTCTTTCAGGTAAAACTTTAGTACCGGAGTGCGTCCAAGTGTTCAGTTCGCCGGAAATTCTGGCTTCGCATGTTCTTTATGCTTTGGAACCGCGTCGTCGAGAAGAGCTCGAACCGATTTTTACTGACATGCACGCCTCACTTTTGAGAGATACTCCAGCTTTGGCTTCGGAGGCGGTGCTTAAAGTACTGAAACAAGATTGAACCTTGAACTTTTCTCAATTGATGAGGGATTAATTTGCGGAGTTGACGAGGCTGGTCGCGGACCTCTTTCAGGACCAGTCGTAGCGGCTGCCGTGATCCTAGGAGAAGCCCATATCGAAGGCCTACGGGATTCAAAGAAGCTTTCTGCTCGTCAAAGAGGCATGCTTGCGCCGATTATTAAAGAAAAGTCAGTTGCCTGGGCTATTTCTCTTTCATCGGCTGAAGAAATCGATAGGATTAATATCCTGGAAGCTACATTGCTTGCAATGAATAGAGCCGTCGACTTACTGAAAGTAATTCCTGATACGGTATTAGTTGACGGTAACCAACTGCCTCGCTGGAAATATAAAAGCCGCGCCGTTGTGAGGGGCGATGACTTAATCCCAGAAATTTCAGCTGCTTCAATTCTGGCTAAAACTTATCGGGATGCCTTAATGAATAAACTAGCTCTTAAATATCCACAATATGGCTTCGATAAGCATGCCGGTTATGGAACAGCCGTACACTTAAGAGCGTTAAGGAAATATGGACCTTGTCCGGAACACAGAAAAACTTTTAGACCTGTATCTGAACTAATATCACCTCAATCTATTTCGACTGCCAAACAGGGAGAGTTGCTATGAAACTCGTCACTTCTGAATACAATCCTAATTTCAAGATTGCTAGAAAACTTGCTTCCTCCAATAGATTTTGCAAGGTTACGGGCGACACTTTGGCAGAGGGCGTGCATTTAGCCCAGGAATTAGTAAAACTTAATAGAAGAAAAGCGAAGATCATCGTTGACCAAGTTTTCTTGGATATTGAAACTTACGAGCACAATAAAGAAATTAAAGAACTTGTTGAAAAGTTTCAGGCTGAAAGAGTAGACATCATCACTTTACCACCTATCCTTTTCAAACAGGTTTCTCCTGTCGAGACAAGTGTTGGCATCGTTTGTCAAATTGAATCGCCTCAAAAACCGGACCACTTCAAGAAAGGCGATTACATCTATCTTGATACTGTCCAGGATCCGGGCAATGTAGGGACAATTTTAAGAACGGCGTTAGCAGCTGGGGTGAACAATATTGCACAAAGTAAAGGAACCGCCTGGCCATGGTCTCCAAAAGCCCTGCGCGCTGGTATGGGGGCGCAGTTCCATGCAACCATTTGGGCCGATGTGGATATTGAAGAGCTTAAGTCGCAGACTGGAAACGAATGTCTAGTAGCAGACGCAAAGAAAGGCAAAGACTTATTTACTGAAGAGTGGGGTATCGGTAAACCGACGATTTGGGTGTTTGGAAGTGAAGGGAAAGGCGTTCATCAGAACATTCACGAAGCCGCCGACAAATCGCTTTTAATTCCGCTGTCTTCAAGAACAGAATCATTGAATGTAGCGGCTGCCGCCGCTGTCTGTCTTTTTGAGCAGAAAAGAAGGCGCCAAGCTGGTGCATAAAGTGTAGCTTTATCTCTTAGCTTTACTTCACACCTTTAAGCGGTCTTAGTGCACCAATTTAAAGCCTTATATGTGGATCGGCTTTAATTTTGAGCTTCTGCAGGATAGTCGCTGAGATCTCCTCAATGGATTTTGTGGTGGAAGATAAAAAGGGAATATTTTCCCGGTTCATCATCATTTCCGCTTCGCGAGTCTCATATCTGCAATTTTCTATAGAGGCGTACTCCGAGAAGGGACGGCGTTCGTTACGAATAACAGATAGTCGTTCCGGCCTTATGGAAAGGCCAAAAACTTTTTTCTTGATACCTTGTAAGGCATGTGGAAGCTCGCCTCTTTCAAAATCCTCAGGAATTAATGGATAGTTGGCCGCTTTAATTCCGTACTGCATTGCCAAATAAAGACTAGTTGGAGTCTTACCGCATCTTGAAACTCCGACTAGGATGACATCGGCTTCTTCGAGACCGCGATTAGTTTGGCCATCATCATGCGAAAGGGTGTAGTTAATTGCCTCTATCCTTTTGTTATACCTTTCCTGATCGCCTATTTCATGGCTTTTACCTACTGAATGGTCGCTAGGTATACCCAGCTCACGTTCTAGGGGACCCACGATAGCGCGGAAAAGTTCAATGACGAATGCATTGCAGTATTCATTGAAAGTCGAGGCAAGATCGCTTGCTACAAGTGTGGAAAACACGATAGGTCTAACACCTGTTTCCTTGCCTTTTTCATTGATCCTCATGGCTGCCTGCTTAGCTTTTTCAAGGGTATTTATAAAAGGCATCCTATAACGTGAATAAGCTAATCCGCGAAATTGCGCCAGAACTGAATTTGAAAGAGTTTCGGCAGTAATAGCAGTGGCATCCGAGACGTAAAAAACAGTTCTTGTTTTTGGTTTTACTTCAGTGTTAGGGGTGTCTTTATTATCGATTTCCTGAGAGGGCATGAGCTGTCCAGCAAGTTAGTTGATATGGTTTAAATCCATGGAAAATAAAGGCTAAAATTTCAGTGGAATTTTATAACTCTCCGAGGAAAAAATGGAACAAGGACGTTTTGTCATCCCTTTCAGCAAACTGCGCATGTCCGATGTGGACATTGTCGGTGGCAAGAATGCCTCTCTCGGTGAACTCCTTAGCCAACTAACAGCAGCTGGCATCAGAGTACCGGACGGCTTCGCTACTACTGCAGAAGCGTATCGGACCTTCCTAAAGGAAGGCGGTCTTGATAAGAAAATTGAAGACCGCTTGGCAAATCTTAATGTAGACGACGTACAAGAATTGGCCAAAGCAGGTGCGGAGATCCGTAAATGGATTGAAGATGCGCCTTTCCCAAAGCAACTCGAAGAGGAAATTACAGAGTACTACAAATGGCTCAAGGGCGATCAAGAGCAAATTTCTGTAGCCGTTCGCTCTTCTGCTACAGCTGAAGACCTTCCGGATGCTTCCTTCGCTGGTCAGCAGGAAACTTTCCTTAACGTAGTCGGTCTCGATCAAGTCTTCGCCAAGATGAAAGAGGTATTTGCCTCCCTCTATAACGACCGTGCAATTTCATATCGTGTTCATAAGGGATTTGCCCATTCGAATGTTGCATTGTCGGCTGGTGTACAGCGCATGGTTAGATCCGATAAGGGTGCTGCAGGCGTAATGTTTACACTGGATACCGAAAGCGGTTTCGATGGCGTCATCTTTATTACAGCCAGCTATGGCCTTGGCGAAACAGTTGTGCAGGGCGCTGTAAACCCAGACGAATATTTCGTTAGCAAACCGATGCTTGACGAAGGCAGGCCAGCCATTATTCGTAAAGTGCTTGGAAGCAAGAAGATCAAGATGGTCTTTGACGATGACAAGTCTTCTGGCAAGTCCGTGAAAGTCGTTGATGTACCAATGGACGAAAGAAGAAAATTCGCTCTTACCGATGACGAAATTCTTCAGCTAGCTAAAGATGCCCGCATTATTGAAAAGCACTATGGCCGTCCAATGGATATTGAATGGGGCAAAGACGGTATAGACGGTAAGCTCTATATTTTGCAAGCACGTCCAGAAACCGTGAAGTCCCAGCAGAAAGGCCAGGACGTAGTACAGAAATATGTGCTTCTTGAAAAAGGCAAATTGCTTATTACTGGTCGTGCAATTGGACAAAAGATCGGCGAAGGTAAAGTACGCGTCGTAATGGGTCCGGAAGAAATGCACCGGGTGAAAGAAGGCGACATCCTAGTTACCGATATGACTGATCCTAACTGGGAGCCAGTCATGAAGAAAGCAGCCGCTATTGTGACTAACCGTGGTGGACGTACCTGCCATGCCGCTATTATTGCTCGTGAACTTGGTATTGCGGCTGTCGTTGGATGTGGCGATGCCACCAAAGTCCTAAAGGATGGCGAACAAGTAACAGTTTCCTGCGCAGAAGGCGATACCGGTAATATTTACCAAGGCATGCTTCCATTTGAAGTACAGGAAGTCAAGCAAGGCGCATTGCCGGAAACCAAAGTGAAAATCATGATGAATGTGGGTAACCCACAGCTAGCTTTCGACTTCCAGTCCATTCCTAATAAAGGTGTTGGTCTGGCAAGACTTGAGTTCATCATTAATAACAACATTGGTATCCACCCGCATGCCTGCTTGCAATATCCAAATCTTCCAGACGATGTGAAGGAAAAAGTAGAAGAAGCTTCTGCTGGATATCCGACACCAGCCGATTTCTTCCGTGAAAAACTGGCTGAAGGCATAGCTACTATTGCGGCTGCTTTCTGGCCGAAGAAAGTCATCGTTCGCTTATCCGATTTCAAGAGCAACGAATATCGTAAATTGATTGGTGGAGCTCTTTACGAGCCGGAAGAAGAGAACCCAATGCTTGGCTTCCGTGGTGCCAGCCGCTACGTAGCCGATAGCTTTGCGGATTGCTTCACGATGGAATGCGAAGCCGTCAAGAAAGTACGTGATGAAATGGGTTTGACTAATGTTGAAGTTATGATTCCATTTGTCCGTACATTGCGTGAAGCTCGTGAAGTCAACGAAACGTTGGAGGAGCACGGACTGAAGAGAGGCAAGAATGGCCTGCGTCTTATTATGATGTGCGAGATTCCAAGTAATGCGCTGCTAGCCGATGAGTTCCTGGAATACTTTGATGGATTCTCCATTGGTTCCAACGACCTTACTCAGTTGACTCTAGGTCTTGACCGTGATTCTGGATTAGTAGCCAATTTCTTCGATGAACGTGATCCAGCCGTCAAGATCCTGCTGAAGAAAGCAATTGACGCTTGCAATAAGAAAGGTGTTTACATTGGCATCTGCGGTCAAGGGCCTTCCGACCATCCAGACTTGGCTCAATGGCTTGTCGATCAAGGCATCCAGTCTCTATCGTTGAACCCCGATACAGTGGTCAACACTTGGAGAAAAATAGCAAAAGCTGAAAGCGAAAAAGCAAAAGAGGGCGAGAAAGCTAGCACAGCTCAGTAATTTTTAGGTTTTCCTTTATACTGAAACGGCTGATTATTTTGATAATCAGCCGTTTCGGGTAATTGCGCTATGAGTTTGAACTTCTTCTGGTTTGCTGTGGCCGCCATCATCGGGGCGTTGGATCTTTATTTCTCCAACGTTTCGTTTTTAATTGTCGCGGCAGCTTGCTTTATTACAGGGATGTTCTCCTTCTTTATTGGCTCTGTCTACGTCCAAATTGCAATCTTGGTGATGTTTGCGCTCTTTATGCTTTTTGTCTACAACAATATGCAGGGCAATGCGCAAGAAGAATCTCTTAGCTCGGATCGCTTAAAGCGTTGGGTGGGCAAGCCGGTGATTGTGCATGAGTGGCAAGATAACCGCTATGCGACGGTGCAATTCAACGGAAAGTTATGGAAAGCGGAAATTGCCTTCAACGTAGATTCGAAACTACCGCCAGGCACGTACTTTATTTGGAAGGTGCTACCCAACAAGTTAGTGCTCATGCAGCCCTAGCCATTAACTTGTGGTTTTAATTTGGCATATGCTTGTAGCCAATTGCCAAATACGCCTTTAGTCGGAATGCAACTTTTGCAAGGAGGCATAAAAATGGCACGCTGCAGAAGAATTAGTGGAGACCGCTGCCGGAAAGACCATAGCTCGAGAGCTCCACAGAGTCCGTCTTTAGTAAGTCTTCCAGTGATCCGCATCATGCTTTCGACGGCCTTCATCAATATGGCGAGAAGACATATTTCCCAGAAGCAAGGCGAGTTGTCCGCTGAAGTAGTGCGTCAGAAAGACGATTATCTCGCTCAATGGCTAACTGAGACTTTTAGTGGTGAAAATCCACATTTCGAAACGGGTCCTGAACACTGGAATCCGCATGGTCTGTCAGAGCATATGCGTATTGCTTTAGCTCCTATGCGTAAAGGTGGAATAGAAAGCTTCCCAGAAAAAGATCGGGATGTATTGAAGCTTGTATTCGATCTTTTTAAAGATCAAAGTGCGCTCGCAGTCGAAGATTGTCTTGTTGCAGGTGAACTTTTGGAGTATCCAGAGCAGTTGCCTCCAGCTGTGGATCGCTTTATTGAAACTTGGTCTATGTTGCTAGTGGGAGCTCCAGTAGGACCGGAACTTAACTAATCACCGTTGCCTAAATATTTCCTTTCTTGGTCTTCTGCCACTTTCGGTTAACTTAGGCTTACTGAGAAAGATAAAGGTATAAAAGCTATTGGCTTAATGGCTTTTTTTAATAGCTTGTGTTTATTGTGCCAAAGCTTTGACTTTTAATAAAAACCGGTTGGCGTGTTGCCCTCCATGGGGCACTGCGTCTAATTCATAAATTTTGCGGTGCTCTACAATCCTTTTGCAAAATTCCTTTAACTTTGCCCACTTAGACAAGGCCGAAAGGAATCGCTTATCCATTTAACTTGAAAAGATAATTATGAATAATTTTGAGTATTCCAATCCAACAAAACTGGTTTTTGGAAAAGGTCAGATAAGTAAGATTGGCCAATTAATGAAAGATAAGGCCGGAGAGGGTGCTGAAATCCTTGTCGTATATGGAGGAGGCAGTGTAGTTAAGAACGGCATTCTTGCCGATGCGGAAAAAAGTCTGACGGAAGCTGGACTTAAATTCATTCCTTTCGGCGGTGTCCATCCGAATCCTTCCATTGAAAAGGTATACGAAGGCATCGATATTGCCCGTAAAAACAATGTCAAGGCGATTCTAGCTGTAGGTGGTGGAAGCGTAATCGATACTGCTAAGGCAATTGCCTTGGGTGTTCCTTATGACGGAGATGTCTGGGACTTCTTCCTGCAGAAAGCTACACCGAAGACTGCTCTTCCAGTAGCTGCTGTTTTAACTATTCCAGCTGCTGGAAGCGAACAGAGTATCCGTGTGGTTATTAATGGAAATGGAAGAAAGTTGGGCATTGGAACGCCTGTCATTAGACCTTTCGTCGCTTTAATTGATCCGGAATACTTCTTTACGCTGCCACAAAATCAGATAAGGGCTGGAGTTATCGACATGATGAGCCACATCATGGAAAGGTATTTCACGCCGACAAAGAATACGGATTTTGTCGATGGTCAAGCTGAAGCTGCCATGAGATCCATCATGAAGAACGGCCTTATTGTTGAGAAAGATCCAAAGAATTACGATGCTTGGAGTCAGCTTGGACTGGCAGGTTCGTTTGCTCACAATGGCTACTATTCCTTAGGTCAAGTAGAAGATTGGGCATCCCATGGCATGGAGCATGAGCTTAGTGCCTGGAACGACCACATCACACATGGTTTAGGACTAGCCGTAGTTACTCCAGCATGGTTGGAATATGTAACACCGAAAAATCCTGAAAGAGTAGCGCAGTTTGCGGTGAACGTCATGGGAGTAAAACCGCAGGAGACACCTGAAAAGACTGCCGAAGCTGGAATTGAGGCTCTGCGCAAGTTCTATAAGGAAATGGGTGCGCCTGCGACATTAAAAGATATCGGCGCAGAAAATGTAGATATCCACAAGCTTGCTGAAAAAGCAGTGATGATTCCTGGGAAACTTGGAAACTTTGTACCGCTCAAGGCAGAAGACATTGAAAAGATATACGCTCTAATGCGTTAAACAGGCAACTGACGGCCAATTTGAAATTGGTCGTCAGTGAAGAGCTAATCTTCATGAGGGAGGGGATACCCTCCTTTTTGACGGGATAAAAAATTTTAGCTTTCTACGGTCTTAATCGAGGAGGTAAAAGCAGGTTTGTTTTAACTTTGAAGTCGTTTTTATCAGCAAAACAAGGTTTATGAAATTAACTGACCTCGGCTTCAAAGCGTAAATAATCTCTTAAAACCTATAGGAAGATTCCTACTTCATTCCTAGACTTTGTAGAAGCATCAGCCTTTCGTTCGATTCCTGTAAAATCCATTAAAACTGGATAGAAAAATATGCGATTTCCGAGGAATTCAAGCGGATGGATTTTTCCACTTACCATCCTAACATTGAGCGCTTTCCTAATGGAAATGACGTTCACCATGATCACTCCTTTCCTTCAGCTTTATCTAGTGAAGGAACTCAATGTCCCAACTTCTGAAGTCAACACTTGGTCAGGTTGGATTTTTTCCATCACGTTTTTTATCGGCGGTTTGATGGGACCGATCTGGGGACTGCTCTCAGACCGTAAAAGTCGCAAGTTAATGGCGTTAAGGGCTTCGATAGGTCTGGCAATCGCATATTCATTGTGCGGAGTGGTACAAACGCCACTGCAATTATTCTTCGCTCGTTTCTTCCAAGGCTTTTGTGCTGGACTTTATCCTGCATTACTGGCATTAATCGCCACTAATATGCCTCATAACCGAATGGGCTTTTCCATGGGTTTGCTGCAAGGTGGCATGACGGTAGGAGGTATTGCAGGACCATTCCTTGGTGGAGTTTTGGCCGAAATATTCGGCATGCGCCTATCTTTCTTTATTGGTGGATGTTCATTGCTTGCAGTTGCCATGCTTATCATGATTTTCGTGAAAGAGGGCAACCACCCAGTCATTAAGAAGAAAACCAACTTATTAAATACAGGAGTGCTAAAGAATCGAAGAGTCCTGATCATGCTCTTTACTTCGATGTTGGTCTACACATCGTTGTACATGCTTCCGCCGATTCTTCCCCTTTACTTAGCCGCATTGCAAAAATCTATGGACAACATCATGATGGTGGCTGGTTCCGTATTCTCGATTTGCGGTATTTCCGTCATGATTGCTTCTCCAATACTCGGAATGGTTGGACAAAAGTATGGCTTCTTAAAAGTCTTGATTTTTGCGTTATTTGCATCGGCTATCCTGATTGTTGCTCAGATTCTCGCTACTTCCGTGGCAGGATTCACAGCCTGGAGATTCTTTGGTGGATTTGCAGTAGCCGGACTTATTCCGACTATCAATTCCTTGCTTACTGTCTATACGCCTTCAGAGGAGTCCGGCACAGTGTTTGGCTATAACTTCCTATTTAGCCACGTAGGGATGACGATTGGTCCGGCAGGTGCGGGAATGTTAGCAAACCACGTAAGCTATGGCTCAATTATTGCGCTTTCGGGTCTTATCCTGATTCCAGTAGCCTTTTTCCTAATATCAATTAGAAAGAGCCTACTGGTGCCAGCCAGTAAATAATTCGAAGGAGGAGAATGGCTGTTTGAAGACTAGCGAGCTTTATGTTTAAGCAGTCTCTCCTGAGTTCTTCTCCATTCCCGCTCTCCAATTTCGTCTCGTTTCTCGTAAAGCTTTTTGCCTTTACCTAGTCCGACGGTCATCTTTACTTTCCCGTGCTTGGAAAAGTAGATTTCCAGAGGCAATAATGCGTAGCCAGCCCGCTCTGAGCGACCAATGAGCTTCATGATTTCAGATTTATGCATGAGTAGCTTGCGAGTACGAGTGGGTTCGGCCTTTTCGTGCGTGCTTGCTGTTGAAAGTGGGACTACGCGGCCATTTAGTAAAAACAGTTCGCCATTGCGGGAATAAATATGCGCTTCTGTAATTTGAGCCCGACCTTCACGTATGGATTTAACTTCCCAACCTTTAAGTTCTAGGCCAGCCTCGAACGTCTCTTCTATGGTGTAGTTAAAACGAGCCTTTTTATTTTGAATCTTTGCCACGGGAACACGTCCAAGTTTTACTGCTTATTAGGGGTTAGTCCATTGATTAGAATTCGGGATTTTAATATGTGAATGAAATTGATCAACTAAGGATCTCCTCTTGCATATTCAAGTAGTAAAGCAAATTCCTCC
>JAJPXW010000366.1:3895-4950 GCA_021205255.1 Burkholderiales bacterium | reverse complement strand
TTTTATAAAGGGGAACTCATTTTTTCTTAAAAGGCAAAGAAGTTTTTGACCATCCATGGCCATTAGGAAATTCATTTCTAAGACAAGGATTTTATACAAGCAACCTTGTCAAGTCACTACTTTGCTTTAGCCATCTTTTCAAGTTCGGCACCCCGTAAAGGAATCATAAGTTTTCGCATATTCCTCCTCTGAAGCGTGTTGAAAGATAACTAGCCGCACTGGTATATGATGCCTAAACAACCACCAAAATTAGGTAGCTAAAGAAGTAAGTGCATAGACGAAATTCTTGCGCTTCTTTTTGATGTTGGTACCTTGTGACTAAAGGTTGAGATTGAAGTAAGGTATTTGGGACCTCTCCAGAAAATTCTGTATTGCCCTGCATTATTGCGGCCTGACTTTAGCTGGGTTAATTTATTGCCAAGGACAATTGGGCTGGGAAAAGAAGTAGAGCTGTATTACTGCTTTAAGTTCACTACCTGAACTAAAAAGCCCGTCCCATCAGCGTAGATGAGGTTACGGGCATAGGACTTCCCTGGTTCAGAAAGTATTTTCAGCCTACTGTTAAGCTAGCCATGAAGACGTAGGTTTTTATGAGTAAGTAAATTTTAAGCTACTGCGCATCTAGTAAATTTCAGAACTCCTTTATAAAAAGAAGTATTTTATCCGCCCGATCACAGAATGTATTAACCCAAGGTTTCACATAATGGTTGAAAAACTCGTCAAAGCAGAGACTCAGCCTTGAGTATTCCAAGGCGTTCTTATTCCGAGCTGCATTGATTCTTAAGAGGTTAATGAAAGAGAGGTACTGGAATGCAGTGCCTATATAGTCGACTCGGTCATGTATTTTTTGGAAGCCATCGTATCCGCCGTCCATGTACAGCTCGACCATGCCAGTCATCACCTTTTTAGGATCTTCTTTAAGAAAAAGAGCTGCATACGGGGGAGTAGGACCGTAATCGGGAGATATGCCCCTAAATAGCTTTGTCCAGTCCCTTTTTAAATTAAGAACCTTTGATTCTTCCGAATCGCTGGCATTTTCTGTTGTATAAGACTTA
>JAJPXW010000366.1:2369-3885 GCA_021205255.1 Burkholderiales bacterium | reverse complement strand
CTTTTTGGCTTCTTGCTTATTTTTACTAGTAAATCCCTCAGGTTGAAGAGAACTAACGTTTTTATATAGATCAGAATCGGGATTCCTTATATAGAACTCCGTTAAAAGAGCCAGTTCAGCGGCTGTTTCCTCTAACGCACCTGTATCCGATGGAATTTTGTATTCGCTTAATTTCATCTTTACCCTTTAAATTAGACCATTCCGAGGTTGTCTTCGGAATGGCCATTTTTAATTACTTATGTTTTCCTCCGTTAGGTTTAACTTCTTTTGCCTTGCCTTTATGGCCAACCATAAGCTCTTCGGGACAGTTCTTAGGATCCGTTATATAGAAAACTCTTGGCTTCGTATTAAGATCGGGATTCAAAGGTTGCGGATTGTATTCTTTATACATTTTTGCAATCTCGGAATTAGGATCGTCTAAATCGCCGAATATCCTTGCCCGTCCCGCACAGGTCGCAACGCAAGCCGGTTGCAAACCCTGGGCACGCCGATCAACACAAAAGTCACATTTATCGGGAGTGTTGTATGGACGCTCCTTATATCTGTACTTTTCATACTCGTCCTGACCAAATCCTTCTTCTTTCCAGTAGGACGGTTCAGGATCAGATAAGAAGGTTCTAGCGTCATATGGGCAAGCGTTTACGCACATCTGACAATGGATACACTTGTCCGCATCAACTCTCACTACACCATCGGCATCCCTATAGGAAGCTCCAGAAGGGCAGACTCTGACACATGGAGCATTTTCACAATGGTTACAAAGTGTCGGCAGGAAAGTCTGTACAGCATTTGGAAAAACTCCTCTTTCAGCAATCTTAACTTTGGTGCGAAAGTCTCCGGGAGGAGTTGCATTTGCAGACTTGCAAGCTACAACGCAGCCTAGGCATCCATAGCATCTGCGTGTGTCAATAATCATACCTAATCGCATACACAAACTCCATCTACTATTGTTCCAGTCTTTTGATTGTCCTTATAGATTTTTACAGGAACGCAATTTTGAACACCCATCTGGTAGGGACTGCTTTCGGAAGGTTTACCGTTGCAAAGCAAGTTGTACATTGGACGGTTATAGGCCTTCTCGCCAAGTGACTTGACCAATCGACCAAGAGAGCCACCAATGTTGACAGTGCCTGGGCGGAATAGTTCAGACAAATGAAGCGGACCTTTTGTCTTTCCGTTCTTGCTCTCAACCCAGATGATGTCCCCTTCGACCATTCCGTACTTGGCCGCTGTTAGCGGGTTGACACAAATTTTTCCGAATTGCGGATCGAAAGTTTCACCAGCCTCGACAATCCAAGGCATTTGGTCATCGCCTGAACAACGAGAAGGAGAGAGCGGGGTCTTGAAGTTCATTGCAACTAAAGGATATGGATCCGTATCCTTAAGAGTTAGGATTTCCTTTGGTCTCCATGTGACTACTGCTTCGTAGTATTGGAGATTGTCCTCAGGCACAAAGTCTGGCAAATAAATTTGGTCTTTAAATTTCTTAAAGAATTTCATCTGCCTTTCGCCCGAA
>JAJPXW010000366.1:0-2359 GCA_021205255.1 Burkholderiales bacterium | reverse complement strand
AAAGTAGACTGGGCAACGGGTCTCTCCATCTTTGTACCAATAAGAGTTATATGCTTCGGCAGGTGCCCTCTCTTCAATGATAAGGCCATGCTTCTTCATATAGTCGAGGCCACGTCCACCGAACTGGGCTCTGACTCCTTTATCCCAAATTTCTGAAATGGTATAGCGTCTTCCAGGTTTGAGTTGTTCTTCAGGAGGCAATTCAGCTGTTGTAAGTTCTCCTAAAACGACTCCGACTTTATTCAGATTGGCATTGAAGTCATCAAGCATTCCCATCCTTTCGCACAGTTCAATAATGATGTCCTGTGGTTGGCGCGTGTTATAGATAGGGGGAAGCGGATCCCTATACATCATCAAGCGTTTGTTATTCGTCTCTATGGTAGAAAGGTCGAATGCACCTTCAAAGCAGTTCACCGATTCTCTTTCAAGTACTGAGTTGGAAGCCAGAAGGATGTCAGCAAGTTGAGCCATTTCATCATAGTGATAGGCAATATTTACTTGGAATGGAATGTTTAGGACGCCTTTCAGTATTTCATAGGGCTCAGCAGTTGAAGAAATTGGGTTGGAACCAACCGTCAACGAAGCTTCTAGCTCATAGTCGAAGCCGTATTTCCTTGGATCTTGAGCTACTTTGTAAGCCAGTATTGGCAATGTATGCTTATGTGGGAAATAATCGGATAAGTTAATGTGTTTCGGAGGATAGGACATTGGATTATCCCTTGCCTCACCTTTTGGCTCGACAACTCCGTCAGCATCCGGCTTCAAGTGGATTGGACTACGAGATTTAGCAACAGTTCCACCAGGAACGTCAATGCCGCCAATCAACATGGCCATCAGCTTGCACATAAGGTCGCACTGTTCTCCGTCCCTCTGGTTCTTAATACCACGTTTGGCTTCAATCATGGAACCGCGAACCGGCATTTCAACCCATTCGCCTTTGCTGTTTTGAAGCTTGATGGTTTCGCCTATGCGTGCATTATTAATGTATTCTTGGGCAATCTTGCGAATTCTCTTTGCTGGGACATCGCAAATGGTTTCAGCCCATTCTGGAGTCGAGTTTTTGAAGCCGGCTTTAACAAGAACCCTTGAGGCAAAAACATCCGTTACGTAAATAACACGGCCAGTATCCCAAAAATCCGGGTCTTTTAATGTCTTATCGTCGAAAGATTTAATCTTTCCATCGGCCAAGTCTTTGATCTGTGGCTTGCCGTCTTTGCCACGGAAATAATGTCCATCTGGACCAATTAAATAAGGCGCATTTGATCTCCATTTAAGGAAGTGGTCATCGACTCTACCTATTTCATAAAGGATAACGTTAATCAAACCCATTAAGAAAGCGAGGTCGCCACCCGGCTTGATTGGCACCCATTCGCCTTTACTGGCTTCTGGGCTGCAACGAGGATCAACCACCACTAGTTGGAAGTCTTTATCGCCTTCGTACATCAAATCGAAGATGCCTCTTGTGCCACCTTCGCAAGAGCCGATTCCCATGCCAACGTTAAGACCCATCGCAATAAAGTAGCGGCAGTAGCTGGCGTCCGGGACAGATCCTGGGAAGACACCTTGTACTAGGTCGGAGGCGTAGTGCAAAGTACAAAGGATGCCGTTGCTCTTTACAAAGTTAGGCGTTCCATAGGCTTGAGCGAAGTAGAACATGAATGTACAGAAGAAATCCATGTCGCCAAAGCCAACCTGATAAAGGAATCTTCTCGGATCTCTGCGACGTATGTCGGCCAACTTGTCGGCAACTGTGTCAAGGGCTTCATCCCATGAAATTTCAACCCATTGCGGGTCTACGTCCAATCCCTTATTTGGATTGGTTCTCTTCATAGGGGCTTTGACTCTATATGCATTGTACGTATTCTGAATGATTGACTGACCCTTGGCGCACAAAGCACCTTTCGTAGTCGGACACTCGGGGTTACCCATCACTTCCACGGCAATGCCATTTTCTACGCGGTAAAGATTGGGGCATGTTCCGCGCATGCACATGCGGCAATGGCCAAAATGCCAGCCGTCTTTCATTTGGGGGTTAAAGTGGACGCCGTTAGCTTCTTCTGCAGCCTTTGCTGGGTCGAACGGAATCCCTAAGCTTCCGAACAGCATTGTAAGGCCGGTTGCTTGGAGGAAGCTCCGCCTCTTTATACCAATTTTATGTTGCATATCCAAACTCGTAGTGGGACTAGGTTATAGAATCAGCGCTGATTTGTGTGTACCGGTAAGAAAAATGGTAAAGATTGATGTCGCTTGGATCAATAGAAAAAATGGGAACACACAATTCCATATATGGAAACTTGTATAACCTTTTCCTTTTCTGAACAATTTGTGAGAATGGTTACGTAAGTAGGGCTTCTGAAGT
>JAJPXW010000058.1:3521-4951 GCA_021205255.1 Burkholderiales bacterium | reverse complement strand
GCTATTGATTGAATAGGACTAATAGCCTATTTTAGAAAGGCAATGAACTTTAATTTTAGTGTAGATTCGTATGAAAAATGAAATATATTTTCATACCCTTAGGCAACCTAAATTTGGGCTTTTGAAAGTAAGATAAGAAATTGGCAGTGGGTGCGTATTCCAAAGTTTCTTCGTACAACGGTCCTCCTTCTCCTAAAATTTTAGGTGCTACACAATAAATTTTTACTATGGCAGAAGATGACGTAACAAAGCATTTAAGGATTCAAGCGCTTGTGCTTAAATCATCATAGTTGTTTTCAAGACCTCGTGTTTGCACTTAATCAGAAAGTCTTTGACGGAAAAGATTCAGTATAAAAATTTAAGCACCTTGGTTAGGTGCAGGGTGTAATTGGAAGCCTTACTCTTCATCAAACTAAATAAATACCAGACTTGAACTTCCAGGTAAATCTTGGCAGCGTAAATGTCAAAACTAAAGGTTGTAGTCAATCGGTAGCCCAGTTTGCAAATTATTAAGGAGGCACTAAAAACAGGCTTATATGTGTAGAACGTGGCTTGCTGGACACCCTTATCTAGAATGCCCAGTGTTTACCCATAGTGGAGAAAAATAGAAAAACAAAAATTTAAAAAACGATCTACAAATTCCCTTCTGTTTAATTTACGGAAGGTGATGATTACGCTTGTGCTCGGATTTGGAGACGTGTTTGTACTTCTTGGTAAGATCCGTTGAAACGTACCCAAGGTACGCAACCAATGCAAGCAGTAAGGAAACAAAAATAAATGAAGAAACCATATTTGACCCTCCCTTAAGTCTGCGAATCCTAACTGTACATAAGATATAGTCTGTTGATCACCCATAGGGGTGAATGGTTTCCTGCAAAGGGTACAAAGAAGGAGTCTTTAGGTTCAAATTCAAGCGATAAAGGTACACGTTTTTAAATTGGTTATTTATTAGTCCTACAGGTTATCTCCCAATTTGCGTGGGGCCTTGAAAAAATATCCAGGTGCCTTCTCCACGCGGGTTACTGCTTCTTCCAGTTCTCTGGCCGAAACGAGACTTTCCCTGAAGAGAAGAAGTCGCAGAGCGTCCAAATTGGCAGTCGTAACTTCGACCCGATCCGTGCCTATTATGACGAAGATAATGTTATCCGGGAACTATACTGCAACTGCTCGACTTTATTAAAAGTCTTGAAGCCAGTTTCCGAATATCACTTTGGTTTGATGTAGTCTGTTTGGGCTTCTCCACTAACTTCATTAAATCGGCGTCCTTAGTCTCAGCCCTAGGCAAATAGTCAACTTTTCCTAGGACGTGACAGATTGCTCTATTTGGACTTGCTTTTCGATTTGGTTGTAGTTTTTGTAGTTGTAGTCTTAGCTTTTGCTAACTCAGCCAATTCAGCACTTCGTACTCTGGCCATATCATTTATGCAATT
>JAJPXW010000058.1:367-3511 GCA_021205255.1 Burkholderiales bacterium | reverse complement strand
TGGTCACCAAAATATTCTGACCATCCCCACGAATTATTGCAAATTTCTTTGGAATTTGCGTCCCACTCCTTTTGGGCGTTACGAAAAGCAGTTTTGTCTTTAGCTTTTGCTAAAGCCTTATTGAAATTTGTATCTACAAGCTTTACTGGATTCTTGTTGTTTCGAATGGCCTTAGAAAGTGGCATAACCGAATAGCGGTTCACTGCCAGAATCAATATAACGTTCCTCTCTACCGCATCATCAAATAGTTGTTTCGTTACACCGTCCTTAGCTTCAACTTCCACCACCTTTGTCTGGTAATCTTTTTCGGCCTGTTCTTCAAAACCCCAAGCTTTTTCTATTTTCTCTTTGTCTTCCGCACTTTCGTAGGCCTTTTTATAAGCTTCTTCAAGTTGTTTACGAAGATAAGCATTTCGAGCGTTTTCACAGTTAAAAGCTGCTTTGAGTTGATCTTCCGTCGGTTCCTGCGTCACCCCAGCACAAAGCTCTTCCGTTTCTTGAGGATAATATCCAGCCTCTACATTTTGAAGAGCTCCCAGACTTATCCACACTAAGCCTATAGAAAGCAATGTTCTTTTCATATTGATCCCTCATCTGTGCAATAGATTTTAGTAAAAGGGATAAAGGCAGATGGTAAACAAATTGAGCAAATTCCTCATTTTCATGTCATTTCTATAACTTCTGAACGGAACTCTTTCATTTCAAAGAAAAAATCATGAGATTTGATCAAGAGTGATTTTTTAATTACCCTCCCAGTTTGGATTAGGGTTAGTACCTATCCATTCTTTACTTGTGTATAAACGATCATAAGGAGAGTAGCTATGACATTATTTTTAGAATGGTTCCTGATGGGAGCATGGTTTGTGGGGTGTTTCCTCTTGTCCCGCTATGTTTTTGTAAAGTGTGGATCTTCGGCTGAGCAGAAGTTCTGGGATAGACCTTCTAGATAGGAAATATTTTGAAGTTGGAGGTTAAACATATAAAACTTCTGCCCAAGATCCTTACGACAAATTGCCCACTAAATAGATGCGGTAATGAAATCCTTTCTTGGAACAGGCTCCAAATTAGGAACAAGTAAAAGCAAACTGAGCGACTGCCAGTGGTCTGTTGTTATATAAATTTGCTAAGGATATCCAAATTTCTTTGGAACTAATTGGACAACAGATACAGTCTAATAAATCAAAGTCCTAATCACACCAACCGAATCGTCAATATACGGCTTAAAAGGTTTAGGAAACTTGTGTTGTCTGAAAATTCGAGTGCCTGAGAATTGAAGTTAATGGACTTGACTTTGTCTGTACTTCAAACTCAATTCATCTAATAAATTGGCTTCTTCAGCCGTAGCTGTCAAGCCTAATAGCAATTAAGAAACAAGAAGAAAGCAATGGATGCAACGAAACTTGTATCCATAAAACTGAAGCGAACCCATTTGTGAGTTCGCCCCAGTATGTTTAAGCCTTTATTTTCTTACACTTATGCAGTCTGACTTGTTGAGTGGGTTCCGCTGTCACCAGATTCGGCTTTTCTCTTACGATCAATATACTGGCAAGCTGCTGCAGTAAATACAACGTCTGTAGAAGAGTTCAGTGCAGTTTCGCAGGAATCTTGAATCACACTAATGACAAAACCGACTGCTACAACCTGCAATGCAACGTTCTGGTCAATGCCAAAAAGTCCGCAAGCCAATGGAATCAGGAGCAAAGATCCACCAGGTACACCAGAAGTTCCACATGCACAGACAGCGGCTACTACGGAAAGAAGCAATGCAGTCCAAATATCGACTTGAATATGCAAAGTAGAAACAGCGGCTAGTGTTAGAACTGTAATCGTCACAGCCGCTCCGGCCATGTTCACAGTAGCCCCAACAGGAATCGATACTGAATAAACCTGTTCGTCAAGATTCAGTTTACGGCAAAGATTCATATTGACTGGAATATTGGCTGCGGAGGAACGTGTAAAGAATGCCGTTACGCCGGATTCACGCAAGCATGTCAATACCAGCGGGAATGGATTCTTCTTGGTATATGCCCACACTAACAGAGGATTCATGATTAGCGCTACGAAAAGCATGCATCCAACTAGTACGCAAACTACCTTGAGGTATCCCAGCAGGCTTTCGACACCTGTCGTGGCAACCATGCCGGCGACCAAACCGAACACACCAATAGGGGCAAGTCTAATAACAAGGCGAACGATGTACTCCACGCCATAAGAGAGGTCGCCAACGACTTTCTTTGTCTCATCGCTTGAATGGCGAAGAGCGACACCCAGACCAATGGCCCAAGCCAAAATGCCAATATAGTTAGCATTAGCAAGCGCTTTGACTGGGTTGTCAACAACGTTGAACAGTAAATTCTTTAAAACTTCGCCTACTCCGCCAGGTGCCGTAACAGCATCAGAAGTGTCAATTAAGGCGATTTGGGAAGGGAATATAAAGCTTGCGCATACGGCTACTAAGGCCGCCATGAGAGTCCCAATGAGATAAAGACCAATAACAGTCTTGATTTTTCCTCCCGTATTACCTTCACGGTTTGCAATAGAAGCGGCAACGAGAACAAAAACTAGGATTGGAGCGACGGCCTTTAAGGCACTTACAAAGAAGTTACCGAGGATTTCCAACGCTGCGCCAGCGCTTGGCCAAATTACAGCAACTATTATGCCAAGTACAAGACCAACGCAGATTTGCTTTACAAGTGAACCTTCTTTAATAAGAGTGAACAAGAAGGGTATGGTTCTTTTCATTTGTTGATATTTCCACGAGATGAAATAAATGGTTGAAGGCCTTCCTAAAACCAAGGCCTCTTCACACTACTTTCGTTAATGTAATTGCATTAACTTAACCCCCGCTTTTTATGTCCGTTTCTTTTGTATTCGTTACCTTTTCATTAATTCCTATTTTGGGATTAAGCGGGCAAAGAAATAAGAGTAAATGAGATACAGATCCGATAACTAATACCGAGTTTAGCTTGGAAGCAGTTTGACCATCCACAAAAAATTAAACAATTTCAATGCGTTAGCCTTATGTGATTTAGAAATTTCAACGTGAATATGTCACTTAATGCACTGAATATGTTTTAAAGAACCGCCAACAGGATTTGCTAAGCATTAGTAAAAATAAGTATTGGAATATTTCTTCCTTAAAGA
>JAJPXW010000058.1:0-357 GCA_021205255.1 Burkholderiales bacterium | reverse complement strand
CTGGAACTTTTAAATTGCACTTGGAGTTTTTCCAACGGTTATAGAGGACTTAAGTACATTCAAGCGGAAAGCGTACAAATTCTATGTTTCCACAAACTACGACTACATCAATTTGTAGAGGTTGGAATTTTTGCACATGATTAGGTGAATAATATAATCAAGAATTCTGAAATTTATGACGCTGCAAGAGGTCTCTTCATAGATCACATTTCTTCCTTGTTAGTTAACAAAGTTTATTTATTTACCCAAAAAATAAAAAATCTTTCCTCAATCTCGTGAGAGACATAAAAACATAATAAAGTCATAGGAAATTCATTTTCTACATTTATGCTTTGCGAGCTTTCTAATCTCTTGGAG
>JAJPXW010000310.1 GCA_021205255.1 Burkholderiales bacterium | reverse complement strand
CTAAACGGTCTTGCCAAATTCGGTAGGTGTCCTCGGAGTTGTCCTGATCCCTCAAAGCCAAAGCGTAGGCATTATTAATTTTCATCTTAGGCAAAACGCTTTGGATAAGCCTTACTTTCCATTCGCCAAGGCTTTTGTAGACCTCGACTTCTGGAACGTCGTAATTAATTTGCATCGGAGAAAATTCGGCAACTGGATGGGGATTCAAGGCATGGATCCGCGCTTCGGCCTTTTTGAGACTAGCGTCGGTGCAACCAGTTCTTTTGCGAATTAAATCAAACTTCTTATGAGCAAATTCTTCAAAAAAATCTTCAACAATTTGGCAACCCAAGCTAAGAGCATCTTTGTCTGCCTGGCAATTTCTTAGTTGAATTAGAAGACAGTCCTGCACTGAGTTCGCACCCACTCCGGTTGGATCAAACGACTGGAGTGTTTTGAGAGCGGCTTCCCAATTTTTAAATTCGAAGTTCTCTTTTATTGGATACTGTTTAGCAATATCTATTAGAGATTCTGAAAGAAATCCTTTTTCATCGAGAGCCCCTATTAACCATTGCACCCGCATATCTTCTTCAGCTGGCAAGCCTAGGCAACCTAATTGCTCTATGAGATATGACCACAGCGACTTCGGTCTTTCTTGTACGTCCCATAGGTCCCCATCAATATAGCCGATGGAATCCCATATCATTTCTTCCCTGGAAGCAGCCGAAACAGTTTCTTCCTCAGAAGAGGTCTCATCTAGATCTAAAAAAGGATTTTCCTGCAATGCAACAGCTACCTCTTGACGCAGGGCATCAATAGGGAGCTGTAGTATCTTTAAAGCCTGTTGAAGCTGAGGGGTCAGCGCAAGCTTTTGGGTCTGGGCAAGAACAAGACCAAAGGGCATTGGCAATTACATTCTAAAGTTCGATCCTAAATAGGCTTTGCGAACTTGTTCATTTTCAATGATGGCTTCAGGAGGACCTTCCGCCAAGACGGAACCATCGCTAACGATATAGGCGTGATCGCAGATACCTAAAGTTTCACGGACGTTGTGGTCAGTAATCAGAACGCCGATACCTCGATCTTTTAGGAAGTGAACAATTCTCTGAATCTCAATCACGGCAATAGGATCCACGCCTGCGAATGGCTCGTCAAGCAAAATAAAACGCGGTCTGGCAGCCAAAGCACGGGCAATTTCAGTTCTGCGACGTTCACCTCCTGAAACTGTAGATGCTAGATTTTTCCTAATATGTTGAATTTGCAGCTCGTCAAGCAATCTTTCGAGGTCTTCCTTGATTTCTTTTTTACTAAGGTAATTACCTTCTGCGTTTTTCTGCAATTCAAGGATAGCCTGGATGTTGTCTTCTACAGACAAGGTTCTAAAAACACTGTTTTCCTGTGGAAGATAAGTGACACCGAGTCTCGAACGCTTATAGATAGGAAGATGCTGGATGGAAGCGCCGTTTAGAAGAATGGATCCTCCATTAGCAGCGACTAGTCCTACGATCATGTAGAAAGTCGTAGTCTTGCCAGCTCCGTTAGGGCCAAGCAATCCTACTACTTCACCGCTTTCAACCTTTAAGGAAACATCCTTTACAACCGTTCTAGAGCCGTAGATCTTTTTCAGCTTTACCGCTTCGAGGACATTATGTTCGCTAGCCTCGCGCTTTTCGCTTACTAAAGTGGGTTTTTTACTCATTGCGAAATCTTTTTGTCTTGCTGAAGGACCACTGGGCTCTTCTTATTGTTATCCTTGCCTGTGTCCCGTGGCGCAATAACCGTGCTTACGCGACCGGCCGATCCTTTTGATTTATCGCCTTTAACATCGGCAGTTGAGTTAGTGAGGTTATAGACGATTTGCACTCCGGCGCTCGTATCCTTTACGACTCCGTTTTCCGATCTTGCTACCTCGGCGTTATTAGTTAGAATGAGCTGATTGGTCTGTTCGTTATAGGTAAGCTTATCGCCTTTACCAGACATCCATTCCTCTACACCTTCCTGCCTCTGATCTCGTCTTTGCTTGAAATGCACGAGCTTTCCCTTTTCAGGAGTCATAACGGCATGACGATAGCCTTTGGGATCTATCGAAAGAACAAGCTTAGTGCCGTGAATTTCAAGGGTACCCTGATGAACAGCTACGTTACCCGTATAGATAGCTATCTGTTTTACATCGTCGCCGTCAAACTTGTCCGCATAGATTTGAATAGGTTTTTCCGAGTCGGCAGTCTCCGCATAAACCGTAGGTGCCAGAACAAGAAATGCAGAAGCGAGTAAAAATAAATGTTTTAGATTCATTATTCCAAGAACAAATAAGGGTCAACGCTTAGGTTGCCATAAGCAATTAGCAAACCTTTCAGATTAATTTTCTATTTTAATTGCACTTACTTTATAGGGTATTAAATCCTTTGTCGGCAAACTACTTTTTAGTTTCAGAATTTTTCCTTTCTGCGGTCTCTTTTGGCGCTTCAGATTTTTCCTTAACCTCTGTTTTTGGCTTGGCTTCCGATTCTGGTTTCTTCGGGGTTTCCGTGCTGGTCGCCGTTGTTTCAGACTGAGCGGCAGGTGCCGGATTTGCTACCTGTTGAGCCTTAGCTTGCGATTCAACCTTAGGTGTAGGAGCAGTTTCTTTCTTTTCCGCTGGCTTCTTCTCATTGGACACATTTCTATCCCGTGGTTGTAAAGAAGTCGCAACCCTAGAGCGCAACTTAAAAGTATGCTCGACCTTATCGAAATCGGCCCCAATTCCTTCGGAGACATCATCGCCCCGGGTCAAAGTTACGTGGTGGTCTGTCGTGTATGTATCAGTATCAGGAAAAGCGTCCAATTGATCGGTTTGTATCCGAGAAGCCGGGTTATCGCCATAAGCGGCCTGTCGCAAATCCACGTTGCCATAAAAATGAATAACTTCGCCACCTTTGGTCATCTCGCCCCGGTCTGCAGTCGCACTAATTTGACCTTCGCCAGGAGTCAAAGACCAATATTCGGGGAAAGTGGCATTAGCATGGCCATCTGAAAAGTGCTCCGCGTATTTAGCAAACACTTTGGCTTTTGCCACTCCATTTTCATCGAACTTAGTTACGGTAGTGTTGTGGGTAACGAATTCAGGAGATTCCAGATCCGACAAATGCCCCATTCCCTCCATTTCAGCTTTAACGGAATACCAGTAACTAACTCCCACCAGAGTAGCCAGCAAAATAATGGCAATAATCGAAGTGACCTTTTCCTTAAGCATGGCTATTAAATTTCGGTATTGCTAAATCTTTTCCTAACAGCTTCCCGGAAAAGTCCTTTTTCTTTAAGAATAAATTCGGCGAATTCCCTGACAGCACCTTGGCCACCTTTGTGCTTGGACACCCAATTGGCCTTTTCCTTTACTTCAGAGGAAGCATCCTTAGGTACTGCGGCTATACCTACTTCAGAAAAAAGAGCTAAGTCGGACAAGTCGTCTCCCATGTAGGCGACTTCCTTAGCCTTTAGGCCAAGGTCAATGCAAATTTTAGCTAGACCTTCCTTCTTGTCCTTTTCTCCTTGGAGAACAAGATCTATTCCCAGTTCCTCGGCCCGGACATTTACGATTTGCGAGATGCGCCCAGTGCAGATTGCAACTTGAATTCCCACTTCCTGCAAAAGTTTTATGCCTAGGCCGTCCTTAACATTAAACCGCTTATAGAGTTCTCCGGTATTTCCAATGATGATGGAGCCATCAGTAAGGACACCGTCAACGTCAAGAACTAAAAGTTTTACTGCAATCGCAGCATGCCTAACTTCTGATTTAACTTTCATCAGACCACCTTTGCCGTCATTAAATCTTGAATATGGAGAGCGCCGATTAACTTGTTTTCCGAATCTACTACTAGCAATTGGTTACGCAAGGTAGCATTGAGAATTTTTGCCGCCTTGGCAGCCAACTCATCCTTCGTAATAGTAGTAGGTTTTCTTGTCATAACATCGGCAATCATCAATGGCCGGATATCACCCACTCGCTCTATCAGCCTTCTGAGGTCACCTTCCGTGAAGATACCCTCCACTTCATTGTTTTCATTGACAATAGCAGTCATTCCAATTTTTTTCTTTGTAATTTCATTGACCGCTTCTAGAACAGTAGCTTTTGATCCTACTACCGGCATCATTTCTCCGGAACGCATGATGTCTTTGACATAAGTCAGCAACCTTCGTCCCAAGGCACCACCTGGATGGGACTTAGCGAAGTCCTCAGCTCCAAAGCCTTTTGCATCTAAGCACGCCACTGCTAGAGCATCGCCCATCGCCAAAGTGGCGGTAGTAGACGATGTAGGAGCTAAATTTAAAGGACACGCCTCGCGATCGACCCTGACATTTAAGTTAACAGTAGAGGTTTGAGCAAGCGGATTATCGTCCGAGCCGGTAATAGAAATAACCGGTGCTCCTTCCCTAACAATAATGGGAATAATGACCAGCAGCTCCGAACTCGATCCAGAATATGAGATAGCGATTACCACGTCATCCTTGGTAATCATTCCCAAGTCCCCGTGCGCAGCTTCAGCCGCATGGACAAAAAAAGCCGGAGTACCGGTCGATGCCAACGTGGCAGCAATTTTACGCGCAATATGGCCACTCTTTCCCACTCCGCTAACTACTACCCTCCCCTTGCAGTTAAGCAAAAGCTCAACAGCCTGAGCAAACTTATCGTCAAGCGAGTCGCGTAAGTGAAGGATGGCATCTGCTTCAGCAGTAAGTACGGCCTTCCCTAACTTTAGGGCGCCATCTTTTGTGAAATTAATAGTCATAAATGAATTATTAAGTGTAGTCGGGCGGCCTGGAAAGTAAGAATTATAGGGTAGCGACCCTTAGTAAGGTTGTAACAAAAAAGTTTAGAGAAAACTTATCTGCTTGTTTTTTAGAAATTTCTTAAAGATCTATCAATGATGCAGAATCTTGGCGAGGAATTGACGAGCTATTTGGCTCATGGGTGGCTGGATAAATTCTTCTGTCGG
>JAJPXW010000091.1 GCA_021205255.1 Burkholderiales bacterium | reverse complement strand
TACAATCAGCGAATTAGCATTCGGTAAGTAACTTATTTACCTCTAAAGTCAAGAAATCCCATTAAAGCATTCAAATCGATAAAGGTATCTCACAGAGGAGACGTTTATCAATTTTCTTTTCGAAATTTCTAAAACTCTTCTGGCTTCTCCGTAACTGGATCTTTGGCTCTTATGGGAGTTCTTCACAAATAGGTAAAAAGTTAGTAGCCAAACTAAGTTTGGACATTTAACCCAACCTTAACTATTCATCGCTAAATCAATTTCTTGCCGGGCTTTCTAGAAGGGATTTTCATCTATTCGGCAATTTTAGGAGTATCTATCTCTACAAGCCCGTGGTCATCGCCATGATGGAGTCCACAACACTTCGGTTCCTAGCCTCGTAGCAGTCTGCCGAAAAGTGGTCCGATAGCCTTATTAGCATCTTCATTCGGCAGGCGTTTTTACATGTGCTCTTGCAGCACGCTTTGGGGTAGTGGAACAGCACTTTCAGTAGGTAAGAGGCCAAGCCACCTTGCAGCGTTCGCTACTAAGCCTCTTTTCCGCGTCAACTGAAAAAGTAACAGTACTATAAAACCGATTTCTGTTTCTAAAATACTTATTTAGCGACTTGATAATTAACAAAACAACGATCTTTCTCTGAGTACACCATAGCAAGCCGAATTAATTTAGTTCCCATAGTTTGCTCTCCATAGTGCCTAGTCACCATCTGATTGAGCCCTTCATTTAATTCCTTTAGGATCTCTTTTTCTTCTCTTGCATACTTAAGCTCAATAACCCATCTAGCTCCAGCGATCGTAAACTCAATGTCGCTTCTACCATGGGCATTATGCGTTTCAACTTGTGCCTGCAACCCTGAACCATACAAGACTAAAAGAAGAGCTCCCTGGCAGCTTTTTTCGTCCCTAATGAAATACCGTTTGTAATCCAAAGCAAGAAATGCGTTATTGATTCTCCCTACGAACTCTTCTACATTTCCCTCTGCAAGAAAACGAGGTATTTCGCCTGCCTTGACGTCGGCTAGGGTGCGTCCCTCCAAGAGTCGGTCTAGTCCAATTGACGCTATCGAGTTTGCTACTTCTCGGTTAGGATAGCCAAGGCCAAGTATGTCATCTCCAGTGCGGGACTTAATTGTCAAATAGCCTGTCTGGACAAGAAGCACTTTTTCTTCGATTTTATTTGAAGAGACTGAAGAGGAAAGCTCTGTGCGTTTAATCGTCTTTCCCTCGTCAAATTGGAAAGGATGCGTCAAAGTATGTCCCTTGACATATTGCATAAGCACAGATGGCTGTCCTCCGCTTTCAAACCAGTAGTTGATGAGGCCGCATTCCGGGTCATTCAGGAAACTTAGGATTGACCATGGTGAAAAAACTTTCTTCTTCGCTGTAAGTTCGAAGCAGAAACCGTTGTAGTTGGCTACTAGCTCCTCAATTAATTTAGATTCTGGCAATCCGATTGACTTCCCGGCATTGCGCAAGTAGCCCCCGAAATACTTTTTCAGTTCCTCAAGGGTATAACCGACTATAGTTCCGAATCTTGGAGAAAGAGAAATGTCGCTTAGCGAATTCAATTGAGAAAAGATACCGGCATTGCCAAACTTGGTGATACCAGTTAGAAACAAAAAGCGAAAAACGCCGGAATAATCTTTAATGCAACTATAAAAAGACGTCATAAATGCCCCTACTTTATGGAATGTCTCCGCATCGTTAAAGCATGAAGTCAATGGGGCGTCGTATTCATCTATGAGCAAAACGACCGAATTGTTAGGACAGCTACCGAGCCATTTGGCAAATTCGAGCAAAGCATTTATGGAAGAGGAAGATAGATTTGATGGTACATAGCCATTTAATTGCAAGGAGTTAAGTAGATACAAATTAAACTGATCCCTAAAGTCCAGGATGTCAAGATAACCGCTAATTCTTGCAAAGTTAAGGGAAATTACAAAGTACTTTTTTTCGTCTTTCCATAGCTTTTCTATTGCCAAACCCGAGAAGTCCCGCAAACCATATTTAAAAAGAGAAAAGAGAGTGGAAATTAGAAGAGTTTTCCCAAACCTTCTGGGACGAGTTAGAAAGGCTTTGCTTTTATTTTTAGCAAGCTCGAAAACCATTTCCGTCTTGTCGACATAAATTTCCCCAACTTCTCTAAGAGCCGAAAAATCAGATTCTCCTAATGGCAAAGGCGGCAACTCTAGATCTGGAGTACTTATAGTCATAGCTTAACAAAACGCTTGATGGCATAAAAGCAAAGAAAGATTTTAAGTCATGAGACAAAAACTCCTTTTGCTTTTCAGGCTAAGAAAGATTTGCCAATAGGTGAAACGTCCTGATTCTGATTGACAATATTTAAGCCTGGCCCCGCAGACGTAAGTCCGTTTTAACCTCTTGCGCTTGAGAGGATTGAGACAGTCAAATAACCAAATAATCTTGTTACTTAATAAATTCCAGTCACCCTTATGCCTACATCGGCATAAGGGTGATTATGACGGGCTAGATGTAATGCCGACAACGCTCTGCCAGTCGCCCTCCAATTGGGCAATCATTGGAGCCGTTGTCGGCACGTAAAAGTTCTTCTTAACCCTATGAGAAGCTCAATCAAATTCAAATCTGTCTCCTGTCTGGCCATTTGTCCTTATAGTTACTTTCGGTGCGAGCTTTCCTAGGACTTCCTTCTTCGTGCGACTATCTGCGCTGGCATAGGCCAGACATCCTCGATACTTAGGAAACCACGGATGATGACGATATTGATGCTACTTCAAGTAGGCGTTATTCCGATAATTGCGAAAAGCTATATTAAGCAGCTACGGCGAAGAGAATGGGACACGGCATTTCATTTTTATCCACATAATCATGGCTGCCAACTAAATTACTCGATGACATCTTGATCTAGACCGAAGAATTAGATAACGCCATAGGAAAGTTGTAATGGGTCTAAGTCAAGGTTTCTGCGCAAAGGCATGAATTTTTAGGATTCCTGGAAATTCCCTTACTTTTGCTATCTGGAAGGACTTCCATGCTTCTAAGCATGTTTTATGCCCTTTTCAAAAATGAAACTTGCAATTGTTTCTTAAAGTGTGCAATAATCCGTTTCTCTTTTCAAAGGGGAGTCGCCAAGCTGGTTAAGGCACCGGATTCTGATTCCGGCATTCGAGGGTTCGAATCCTTCCTCCCCTGCCACTTTAATCCCCCTATTTCCTAATCGTTTGTGGCCTATCCGAACTTTGTCTATTAGCGCTCTGTGGCAAAGAACATTGCATTGCTTTAAGAAAAGCCACCTCGCATCAGAATTTCAGTACAGTAAAAGTTGCCAGGTCTCAGCGATGTTCAGAAACCTGGCAGTCTTGGGCATGAACTAATTGTCGTTAGTCGAATTCGTTAGGCATGCTATCAGCTTCGCTTCCCTGCTTTTGTCCATGTTGCGTGGAAGGATTTGAATTACTTACCCTCTCCTCTGGCTGCTCAGCGGCCCTAGAAATTTTTTCTTGCTCCCTAGCAGAATCTGAATGTTGAGGGTTAGCTGGTGTTTTGACTTCTATCGGTTCCGTGCGTGTCCCCTCTACGGATCCCTCTTTAGGCTCAGATGAATTTTGGTTTTCCAAAGTGCCAGCAGGTCTATCGTTCTTCTCTTCTTCAAGGAAAGCTTTCCTTTCGGCTTCAGAGGTGTATAGATTGTTTGTAGAGCTAGATGGCATTTCAGAAGCGTTCGGTAACGGAATTTCCACTAAATAGTTTCTTCCATCCCTCCAGTCAAGCACATACATGATTCCATCTTTTACATAGATGGAGCGAGGCGCTATTAAACCCTTTAGCTCGTAAACTTTCTCGACTTCAGCTGTTTGAGGATTTATGAAAAGTAATGAGCTGTAGCGCGGGCTGAGCGCAAGAAGCTTTCCGTTGTGATAAGTGAGCCCCGATACGTAGTAATCATCTAGGTTTCTCCCCTCCTTTAAAGTCAAGGTGGACGCTGGTTTGATAAGTGATTCACCAGATAGCATCCAGTCGTCCATATCGAATTTTTGCAGCACTAATTTCTGTGTCCAACGGTTTGGCAAAGTAATGGTATAGATATACTTACCATCGGTTGCCATTGAGTTGATGTACGAATGCTTCCCTCGGATTGATTGCAACAACTTTCTAGATTTACCAAAGACCGGGTTGAAATTTCCTGTAGTTTCACGGAATGTCTTGAATTCAAGCACCGGGTCAATTGGACGATCCGATTTTTGAACTCCGGCCAATGTTTTGTTATGGGAGACAAAAAACAGCCTGTTGCCATCGTAAGCACTACCGACTACATATTTCATATCGGCGCCATTAGGCTTATCGAATACAACGAACCCAGTGACTTTAGTTGCTTTGGGATCTGTAAAAAACACACCAAGTTCGTTAGTAACGAAAGCTAGTTCACCAGTTTGCTCGTTTCTTGCTACTGAAAGAATTGGCGACTCGGTCCGTTTTTCAATTTCGTATAAAGCAAGTGGTATCTCGTTTACCTTTTTCAATACCGGAGCTTCATAAACGGCACCATTGATAAACGATGGTTTTATTGAAACATCTTCTGGCTCTGAAAGATCCTTTATCCAGGGATCTTCTATTACGTTTTTACCTGTCAGGCTGAAATGCTTTAATCTATCCCAGACGGCTGCAGTATGAGTCTTTGACATCTTTCCATAATCGAATTCGAAGCGATCTGGAATTCCTTTCCCGGTGTTTGGAGGCAATCCGTTTAAATAAAGAGCCTGAATGGCGTTTGAGCAAACAACTAGAAAAGAAAGAACTGCTACGCACGTTGCATAGAAGGATAGCTTCTTTACTTGCGGTTTAGGACTAGCTAATTGGCTCATTAAGTTAGATCTTTGGGTAATAAGAAATAGCATGCATGCCATGAAGATAATGACGCCCCAATAGCCCACCACTGCCCAGGTATAGGTATGGGCTCCAACAAGCATATCTCCATTGCCCATTCCGAT
>JAJPXW010000254.1:2244-4971 GCA_021205255.1 Burkholderiales bacterium | reverse complement strand
GTTCCTAACCATGGAAATTCATGATCTTCAAAGATTCTCTTTTCCCATGCGCTCGAAAGTTCAGCTTTTTCTTGGATGCGAGTTAATGCGCTTGAAATCCACTTCTTCTTAGAGCCTACAAATCTAAGAAGCTTACTGATCGGATAAGCTTCTGGTGCTCTTAACCTTAAGCCTTTTTTCCCGCAATATAGAGTTATGGTTTTTCTGGCATAACTTCTTTCAAGAGCTATGTCAATTTTTTTGCCGTCTATTTCTACTCTTATAACTTCTTCTCCATTATCTCTATGCTCGATTTTTGGATCTTTGGAATTAATTGGGATTTCCTCCAGCTTCTTTACTTTCATTTGATGTTTTTTCAAAGAAGCTTCAATCTCTGCTATAGACGCATCAGCAGGAGCAATAATAATTTTGGGGATTTTGTGAGAAATTTCGAGTGTTTCCTCTCCTGTTCTTAATAAAACTTGACCGGCCTTAAGATTATTTTTGCGATAGATGGCACAGTA
Source organism: Burkholderiales bacterium (assembly GCA_021205255.1). Classification (GTDB taxonomy): domain Bacteria; phylum Pseudomonadota; class Gammaproteobacteria; order Burkholderiales; family Burkholderiaceae_F; genus JAJPXW01. The sequence goes on along the minus strand of JAJPXW010000254.1, from coordinate 4,468 downwards.
GCAACACTCTCCATTAATCATGACATGCGCCATTTCATAAATAGGCTGACTTGCTGCCAAAGTTGGCTTGAATTGCCAGACATCCTCCTTACCAAATAACTGATAGGCATTAATTTTTACTCTTTCGAAGAGATTGTAGAGCATGGTGTTAGTCAGCAGGAGAGGAGATCTAACTACCACTCCACCAAACATGTCAGTTTCAATTTCAATGTACTTAATAAACTGAGAATAACTAACAATCAGTCCCTTAAAAACCTTTGATTCTCCCGGCGGATGAAAATCGAACATCTGCATAGCTTTTTGCTGATCAAAAAACGACCCCCATAAATATTGTTGAGAAAGGTACTTCAAATCGCTCATCCTTATTTCGCCAGTTTGAAGCAAACCTTTCTTCTTTTTCTGAGTCACAGCCATGCTTTCTTGTCTATCTTTATAGAAAGCCGTTAGTATGATTAGTGGATTTAAACTTATCTTGCATTAGGGGATATTACTTTCATCTCGTGTTCGACCCACTGCTGCACCTGATGATTTAATTCTGGTGCAGTCAATCCTTTTGGATTGATTTCATTTCCAAAAACCACCGATATTGTTCCTGGATAAATAATGACTCCACCCTTAGGCCAACACTCACCAGAATTCAAAGCAACAGGAACGACAGGAGTTTGAGTATCAACTGCTAATCTTGCTCCACCTGACTTAAATTTTAAATTTTGTCCAGGTTTCGCCCTTGTGCCCTCAGGAAAGAGAATAAGATCCCAGCCATTTTTAAAGTATTTAGGAGCTTTTCGAACCATTTCTTCAAATGCTTCACGACCTTTGTTCCGGTCTATACAGAACATACCTAATAAAGCGAGACTCCAGCCAAAGAGTGGCACCATGTGTAACTCTCTTTTGTAAACAAAACTGCATTTATGAGGAATAAAGCCTGTATATGCCAACGTTTCCCAGGCCGATTGATGCTTGCTTAGAATAATAACAGGATGTCCTTGGTCACAGACTTCCATATTGATAAAGCGATATTTAGCTCCACAAATAACACTCATGCCTTGTACAGCTAAACGACACCAGGCACGAGCGATTTTGTAGCGACCGTTATATCCAGCAAAAATGGATGTAAGCCAAAGCGCTATCGAATAGACTAAAACAGTTACCCACCAAAATACAATATAAATTGAAGAACGCAATATTGCCAATGTCTTTTTCATAAAACCTATTTAGCTGGAACCAAGCACGACAAACGAGCAACCTGGTTCATTGACTTATGAAGGGAATCAAGAAGAGCCAAGCGATTGAGCCTAATTTCTGGACTATCTGTATTGACCATTACCTTATCGAAAAATTCACTCACAGGGGCTTTCATTTCTGTTTAAGCTTCAAAGAGTTCAGTGTACTGACCCGAATTAGCTTTACCCTCAATCTTTTGATTTAATTTATCTATAGCATCGGCCAATCCAATTTCAGCTTCTTCGGTCATTAGGTCACGATTAGCTTTTTCTGGAAGCTGATCGCTATTCTTCTTTAAGATGTTTTCGATACGCTTATTGGCCTCTGCAAGATCTTTGGCCTTAGCGTCTTTCATAAAGGTCATGACTCCCTTCAATCTTTTTGGAAGTTCTCCCAAGTACTCTGGTTCGACAGCGAGTACTGATTCCACTTCAAGAACAGAAGCTTGGTCTTCCTTACTTACAGAATCACGAAGATAAACGCGCAATCGATCAAAGAAAAAGTCTTTCAGTTCTTTAGAAGCGTCTTTAACTCCTGGAATTGACCTCTCTTCTTCAAAAGCGTTTCTTATTAGATCATCTAAACTGATTGGAAGTTGTTTTTCAATAAGCATGCGCAAGACACCAAGTGCATGACGACGCAAGGCAAACGGATCTTTATCACCTGTCGGGACTTGACCAATCCCGAAAAGTCCTGTTAGCGTATCCATTTTATCGGCCAGGGCTAATGAAATGCTTACTGGAGTTGAAGGAAGGACATCTCCTGCATATCTAGGTTGGTACTGCTCCTTAATTGCTTTCGCAACTAGAGGTTTTTCTCTATCATGCAGAGCGTAATACTCCCCCATGATTCCTTGGAGTTCTGGGAACTCCCCTACCATCTGAGTCAGAAGATCAGTCTTGGCTAGGATAGCGGCACGTTTTGCAAGTTCTGGCTCCGCACCAATTTTTTCGGCAATTTTTCCAGCAATCTTTTCTATGCGCTTACTTCTATCTAATTG